>CAMWKN010000321.1 GCA_947174825.1 uncultured Clostridium sp. | reverse complement strand
TCTCCAAGCTGCCCCGATAGCTGGGATGACGATTCTGTCTGGTAATGGAGCAAATCTGAATTTTTCCGTCTTTTGCCGCTTCAACACGTAACTTGCCGGAATAGTTCTGCTCCTTCTGAAAAGTAACTTCCTTCCCTGCCGGATAGGTATGTTTTTCCTTTCCCTCCGATACCGTGATCTCCTTCGTTCCCTTTACCTTGACAAAATCGTGATAGGAAGCAGAAAAATTAGTAGTAGAGATCAATATTCTGATCTGTTGTTCGTCAATATTTCGCTCTGGCATTTCCGTCGGCAGATCGACAACCGGCTTCTCCTCCGTCTGTGAGACAGATTGCTTCCTCTCCGTTACAGCCGGCTTTTCCTGATATAATCTAACTTCCCCTCTGCGATATGCATCTGCTACCAAAATAACCAGTACGCATATCGACAAAAACATAATCTGTAAAAATTTTTTTCTTCGTATGGAGCGAAGCGAATGCTTTCCTGCTTTTGTATGATGCTGCCGGGCATGTTTGCCGGATGCTTTTTTCCCTTTTTTCGTTCTGGTAACCTGTCTGCGTTTTGGTCCTTGCAAATCCACACCTCTCTTTTCCACACTGCTGCAAAATAGCAATGCGTGTGTTTTCCATGTATCCATTCCTTGCCTATCAGCAGATTTGTGTTTTTGATAAGTACTATTATAACTTATCCTATTTAATATATGTAGTCAATAATTTTTGTAGAACCGGGGATATTCAAACGGACTCTGCATCCCCTGGGAAACAGAGTCCGTTATATATTTTCAACAGCAAATTACATTTTTAATTTCCGGATGGTTCCTGCGTAGCCTTCGCCTTTGCCTCCTCTACAGTCTCCACCTCCAACAACTGCTTCATAGCCTTTTCTACCACATTGATATCTGCCAGAAAATTACTGTTTCCATCCTGCTCCACACGGTAAAAATTATTTCCGTCATATGGCAGGAACTCCAGATTAATCTTACGCTTCTCTGTCACAATCACCATAGAAGCCTGTGCCTTCTGTCCCTGTCCTTTTATGGTGTTATCCTGTTCCTTGCTATAGACTAAACTATTAAAGACGGAACTGTATACATCCTGAAATGCATATTCATCTAACTCGGTTTTTCCATCTAACAGGATCGTATAATCATAAACCGTACTGCCATCCTCTGAGATACCGTTCTCCACTTCCTTTTTAGTAACCTGAATCTGATGCTCCTGCCCTTGATAGGTAAAACGGATATCCTGCAATTGCTCCATAACCGGCTTATGCATCGGTTTGTAAACATAATCAAAGGCATTGATCTCTACCAAGGCATCAATCGTCTCCGCAGACATCAGATAAATGCCATCGTTACCATCTATGGACACAAAATATTGATCCTCTTGGTCATTATGGGAACCGACAGAAATCTGGTAATGATGCGCTGTTCTGGTTTGGGATTCCTCTGCTTCCTTCTGATCGTCACTGGTAGTATCCGTAGTATCATCCCCCTCTACGGTATCATAATCCACATCTATGATATATGCCGGCACTGCCAGTCCATACTGTTTTAAAAGTTTGTCGGTGGCACGGTACTCCACTCCTTCTGTGGCTTCCATACTACCTAAACCGGAAAACAAGGTCTGTAAAGCATCCCCAGAACCTGGCACAGCCATTTTATATGCTCCAGTAATATCCCAACCATCCACATCCGCAAACTTTGCTCCTGTCTCATCATATTTCGCTGTAAAAGACTTTCCTTTCGCAGACTGCAACTTATATCCAGTCACATATTCCGCTGTAATAGT
The DNA here is from genome assembly GCA_947174825.1 of uncultured Clostridium sp. Next base: position 1,969 of record CAMWKN010000321.1, on the reverse strand, counting down.
TGGCGCCTCTGGCACCTCCATCATCTCATTACGGGTATAGCCAAAATTATCCGTAATATTCGACGCAATCACATAGATCTGGTCAGCCTGATCCACATAGGCATAACAGCCACCGGCAGCCATTGATTCCTCGCCGATCACCAGTTTCCGGGTCTCCCCCGATTGATTCGTCAACTCCACCGTAAACTGCGGTTTATCCAGTTGATACTGGGACAAATCCTCCGGATCTTTGACTACCAGCTGTGACGCTGTCATTTCTCCTGTCTCCTCTACCATCGTCTGGGCATATTCCTGATTTACCGGAAAATCCGGATCTGCAGAATCCTTCCAAAGATCTCCATCCTTAACCAGCGTCATTTCATTACTGCTATTGATAAAATGAATCTGGGTGATCTCCTCCTCCTTCATGGAGTAAAGGGTAATTTTCTCCTCTGACTGCGTCTTCTCTGCCTCCTGCTTATCCTTTTTTGCCTGATGTTTCGATAACAAAACATAGCCAATGCCCGACACTGCCAAAATCACAAGCAAAATGATAATTGTAAAAAATTGTCTCTTTTTCTTCGACATCCTTCCTACCTCATTTCCAGAATCGCTCTCTTCTCCTCCACGGAAAATTCATCAATACACTATTGGTAATTGATGAGAAGAATCGCTATGCGATTCTTCCAGAGTTGATATAGTTTTTCTTTTGCAGAATGCCTTTTCTGCATTAGAAAAACTTCAACTCTTATACACTTAGTTTCTGCGTCTCATCATCCAAATCACAAAGCCAAAAATCAATATTGCTAACGGCAACAAAATAATCAACACTGCTGCCCAGATCAACTGTGCCGGAACTGGCAAAGAAATATAGGAGTAATCCAGACTCTTGGCATCAATCGCCACCTTCTGAACATTTGCATCTGTCTGTAACATGGTACCTACAGCCTCCTTAATCAATTCCCCATTTTCCAGATTGCTGGTAGAGACATATTGCTCCGCAAAGGTATCTGCAGAAGAAAACACAATCAACTTTGTCTCCCCATCTCCCACACTCTCTATAGCGGAGATACCGGTGGCAAATGGTCCATCCAGATCCCCGGATTCCTTTTCCGAACTTCCGGAGGACGGGTCCAGCTTGAGGTAAGATTCCTCAGAAGTTGTCATTAATTCTTCCAGTCTAAGGGAACTACGGATTTCAGACATGGTATTTAAGCGGATTGCATTTGCAACAATACAGTATCCACTTAGTTTGGACACTATTTCACTGCTGCCTGGTGTAGGCACAATCCAGTTTGGATAGTAATAATATTTACCGGCCGTTTCACACACAATTCCCTGTGTACTCTGAACACCATAATATTCCAAAACCGCTTCCAGGTTTGGCAGCTGTGATGCCTGATCGCTATATTCCATATTGATAATTGCGTCACCGCCAGCCTTCAGATAATCCAACACTATGTTCTTTTCGTTTTCCGTCAGATCTGTGGTCGATCCATTGAAATACAGAATATCACAATCGTCCGGTATGGATTGTGCTGTTAATAATGTTAAATCCTCCGTGTCAATATTTAATTTGCCATAGGCAGAACTAATGGTTTCCGCAATCGGCTGCTCCCCATGCCCACTGACCACATACATTTTCGTCTTATTCTCTGCCAATACTCCCTGAATAGCAGATGTAATCTGTCCCTCTACATCCAAATAATAATTCCCCTGGCTATAGGAACTATATCCACTATTCTGGCTATAATACATATCACTTGCTGAAACATACTTGGAGGAACCAGACTCCTCATTTACAACAATCACATCATTAACAGAAATTTCATCTGTAATATTATTTTTTGATGCGAACGCCGGATTGACTACCGGATCCACCTTTTTGACAGATATCTTACCTGATGCCTTGGCATACTGATCCAGTACATTTTCAATATAATCCAGCTCACTGCCAGAGGTAACCATATAATTTAATGTAATTTTTTTC
>CAMWKN010000320.1 GCA_947174825.1 uncultured Clostridium sp. | reverse complement strand
AAAATTATTAAGATGGCATGTGAAATGATGGATGAAAATACTGTGCAATTAATATTTGAATGAAAGACATGGAATGATATTTTGGGCATATGATTTAGGCGAATATGAAATAGCAAAAGAACTTGTATTATATACGATGGATTTACTTTCCTATCAACCAGAGGAGGATAGGTTAAGAAACAGATTTGAAGAGGATAGAACAAAATGTTCCTTGATAAATTCTGAATTACAATTAGTGTGTTTGGATTAAGTTGTTGAGGAAAGATGGTTGGATTGGTCAGGCTATTGATGTCGTAGAAATGCCAGATGGAATTTATACAACGATTGATAATCTATATGGAAAAGGTGAAATAAATTGGGAGGTCTACAATGGATATTTTTGACATTAATACAGTATATAAAGATTATTTCTATCCAGAAGAATATATAAAGATTATTGATCTGAATTTAGTTAATATGAGTGTATGGTATTTGATGGAAAAGGAACAAGTTGCAGTCAGGATTAATGGACTGAAAAATAGATATCCAAAAAGAAAATTAGTTCCTTTTGCTAAAAGAGACGACAGGGATGATATTGCTTGCTTTGAGGTTGGAAAAGGAAATAAAGTGCAGATAATTCACGATTTTGCTAGTGATGGATATGAACAAAGAAAAGAATATGAAAGTTTTTGGGATTGGTTTAGAGTTGCGATTGAGGAAATGATTCGAGAGGAATTGGATTAGGAAGAGTTTATTCTGTAGAGATGATTTAAACTAAGGTGTTCTTTTTGCTGAATAACAAAAAAGAAAGAGAGGAATTATGGAGGAGAATAGATTAAAAATTATTAAATTTATTGATTCAGATTATAGATTGGAAGGGACAGCGGAACAGGATAATGCATTATATTGTGAAATACAATATAAACGTGATAAAAGCAGTTTTGCTGGAATGGTATTTAGAATTACTAATAATAGGGATGTAGTTACTGTGGAGGATTGTGAGGAAAGATTGATAAGAAATATTAACAATTATGAAAGCTTATATAAGGGATGTATCCAAGAATATATCAATGCTGTGAAAAATACTTTTTCTCTGGAAAGAAAGGAATATGGAATTGAAATATTGTTTCTTGTTTATTCTGATGTGCGTTCTAGTCAGATTATATTTGAAGAATTAATTAAAAATATTGACAAAAATATTGGTACGATTAAGTCGCAATATTGATGCTGCAGAATGAACATATGGAGTTGCGTGTCAATTTTAATCAGAGAGAGGAAAAGACATCCTTCTATTCCAGTGAAAAATTTGCCATTGGCTTTATGGCAATGGACAGACTGCTCACACTGACGTCATCCGAAAGAGTTGCTAAATAATGATGCGGATGATATCATAGAACGAAAGAAGATTACCCGCCTGCTTGAGGATGGAAGCAAGAAGATCGGGAAGAAGCTATCAAGGGAGGTTCTTTATGGAACAAAAAATAATTTATGGAACAAAAAAACTGGTAATAGCTTTCTTAATTCTGGCACTCTGTATTAGCTCTGGAATAGGCGTGGTACAGACAAATGCAGCGGGGAAAGTTAAGCTGAACAAGACCAAAGTGTCGTTAATGGTCGGTAAGACCGTTACGTTAAAGCTAAAGGGTACGAAGAAAAAGGTAAAATGGATCAGTAAGAATAAGTCCGTTGCTACGGTATCGGCAAAGGGGAAAGTCAAGGCGAAGAAAGTTGGTAGTACCAAGATTATTGCCAAGGTATCTGGCAAGAAGTATAGCTGTAAAGTAACGGTTACCCAGAAGAAACCAGTGCCACAGCGTACAAAACGACCGGAAGTGAAATATAATCCGGTCTTAGAACCAACTTTTACACCAGAACCAAAACCAACGACAGAATCAACTGTTACACCGGAATCGACACCAACGACAGAGCCAACTGCCACACTGGAGCCAGCTCAGAAAACATATACATTTCGTTACGACTCCTTGTTAGAGGAGCACTATCAAAAGCATGGTGTAGAAATGGGATTTGCCACCAAGGAAGATTATGTGGCAGCAGCCAATGTAGTAATTTATTCACCGGATGCTTTACATAAATTAGAAGCAGAGGATGGGGATGATGTTTATTATCTGGAAGCTACGAATGAGTTTGTGATTGTGTCTACGGATGGTTATATTCGTACCTATTTCTATCCGAGCAGTGGAAAAGATTATTTTGACCGTCAATGATAAATGAACTTTGTTTATTCACGCTTTTCCCCTTTTCGTCATATAATGTTATGAATACCTAATACCGTGAGGCAGTTATGTGCGGAATAGCAGGATTTTATGACGGTGCAGGAGATTTTACTGCAGACCGGGGAAAATATGAAAATATATTGAAACAGATGCAGGTGAGCATTCGTCACCGGGGACCGGATGAGGAAGGAATATACTTAAGCAAGCATACCGGTCTGGCACATACCAGACTATCCATACGAGATCTGAAAGAGGGGAAGCAGCCCATGTCCCGGAAACGAGGGAAATATTCTTATCAGATCGTATACAATGGAGAAATCTATAATGCAGGACCACTTCGGAAAAAGCTGGAAAATATGGGCTGGCGTTTTCAGACCACTTCCGATACCGAAGTGATTCTGCTTTCTTTTTTGGAATACGGACCGGAATTTGTGGAGCAATTAGACGGTATTTTTGCCTTTGCCATATTGGATGAACGGCATGATACGCTGTACCTGTATCGGGACAGCTTTGGCATTAAACCCTTATTTTATACACAGAGGGATGGCGTTTTTATTTTTGGATCGGAACCGAAGGCAATATTAGCCTATCCTGGGGTACAGGCAAAGGCAGACCGAAATACTCTTAACGAATTGTTGGGAATGGGACCGGCCAGAATTCCGGGATCTGGTTTTTATCAGGGATTTCACGAAGTGAAACCAGGATGTTTCCTCAGTGTCAATCGTTATGGTGTTCAAAAACGGCAGTATTGGCATTTGGTAAGTCAACCTCATAGGGATGATTATGATACCACCATCAAACAGAGCGGCAAGATGATTCGTGATGTGATACGACGGCAGATGGTATCGGATGTTCCTATTTGTACCTTCCTGTCCGGTGGTGTGGATTCCAGCGTGGTTTCTGCGGTATGTGCGGAGGAATTGCGGAAACAGGGGGAGCGTTTGACCACCTATTCCTTTGACTTTACGGGAAATCAGAAATATTTCAAGGCAAACGAATTCCAGCCATCCCAGGATCGCCCCTATGTGGATCAGATGGTAAAATTTCTGGACTCCGACCATCATTATCTGGAATGTGATTACCAGACTCAGGCTGACTTGCTCTATGATTCAGTGGATTCCCATGATATGCCCTGCATGGCAGACGTGGATTCTTCGCTGGTGCATTTCTGTCGTCTGGTCAGTGAGAATCATAAAGTTGTGCTGACCGGAGAATGTGCTGACGAAGTCTTTGGTGGCTACCCATGGTTTCATCGGGAGAATTTCTTAAACTGCGGAACCTTTCCGTGGACGCCGGATCTGGCGCCGCGTCAGACCTTGTTGAAACAGGATTTGCTGCAGGAATTGCATATGGAAGAATTTGTACAGAGAGTTTATGCAGAATCGGTGCGGGAAGTGGCGATTTTGCCGGGAGAGGATGAGGTTGGGACGAATCGTCGTCGAATTGGCTATCTGCATATCCGGTAGGTTATGCAGACGCTGTTGAAGCTCAAGGATCGCACCAGCATGCATTCCGGTTTGGAGGCAAGGGTACCTTTTGCAGACCG
>CAMWKN010000319.1 GCA_947174825.1 uncultured Clostridium sp. | reverse complement strand
ATTTGGATGCCTAAATAAGTTCATTATCAGTTATAGAAATATGATTGATAGTGGGCTTATTTTAGTGTCTGAATATATTAAGTGATTAATCCATGATTCAGTCGAAAACGTCTGTATGAACCTCATAGAGTGTCAGAAAGGGGAATAATCATGCACAACTTAAAAGAGCTATTTCATTGGCAAATTCAATCAACAGGAGGAACAGAAAAATGGCAAAAGAAAAAGGAACAACAGAATCATTATCCGTTTCTAGGATGGCAAAACGGATAGCAAACAGAGAAGATAATGTATACGATAAAAGAATCATTGAAAATATTCTAAATATGTACATGGATGAATGTCGTAAAGCATTACTGCGTGGGGAGAGAATACTGATCAAAAAGGTAGGAACAATCATACCAGAGGTAAAATCACGTATGTCTTACTGTCTGCCCATATGCAATAAAGAGGGCGGTAATCCACCATATACAAAACTTAGGATTAGTCGTACTCATCTTTTGAAAGATACTATGAATAAGCTTTTGATTAAGAATATTGAAAATGGTATTTATGGATTAGAAAAATTACCATTGGGCAAAAAACAGCTTGATATATTGAGGGATAGTGGATATATTCCGGAAGATGCAGAGCTGTCGGATGAGGAGGGGTAAGGATTGTGGTGAAATATATATAAGCATGGATGAATTCGGGGAGACAACTGCTGCCGGTAAAGGGGATATAGGTATTTATGGCAACAGAAGTATGTAAAAGATAGCCCTATCATGTGGCAACTGCAATCAAGATGAATTAGTCCGTTGTGGTATAATTATTATGCATTCCCCATTCTGGGAACGGTATACCATAATGTTAAAGCTTTACATAATCGCCATTAGGGCGAATATGCAACAGAATATTGAATTACATCAGAGAGTCTATTCTGGACTCTCTATTTGGCATTCATATCTAAACGAATGCTGTCTATTAATATATCTAAAATCGAAAGGAATTATTTATATAGAAACAATGAGTAGTAAAAAGAAGTTAGAACAGAGAAAAGAATTTAAGGAATATTTGTCCATAGCGGATAAAAGAGTATTGGATATCAAGAAATCAGGTATGGAACTGATTGCCAATGATGAAGTATTTGTACTGGTAAATGGAACTAACAATTATTGGATCAGCAATCATGGGAGACTTGTAAACAATCTGCACAGCAATTTTTATATGCACAAGACAGGGTATGCACATTTTACTCTTAGTGGAGTAAGTAAAAAGATTGAAACATATTCGGATAAGCTGGTAGCGGAACACTTTCTTGAAAAGCCAGAAAGATGCAACAAGATTTGGCATATAGACAGAGATAAAAATAACTGCTTCTACAAGAATCTTGTGTGGGTAGATAGTGAGGAATATATAGATTTGGAGCGTGGGATAGTACTTGTAGAGGAATTAGGCAGACAACAGGAATACATACCATATATCACATTGAAATCCAATATAGCATATTCAATCTGGAATGGTATTTATCATCGGTGCTATAAAGGTGATGAAGCGTATGAGGGTTCTTTTATGTGTGATTTATGGAAATATGACAAGGATTCATTTACTGAATGGTGGAGTGCAGAATATTATGAATGTGATGGAGAGTCGATGGCGGTAGATAAAGATCTGCTGTTTCCTGGTAATAAGGAGTATGCGCCTGATAAATGCTGCATTATCCCCCAGACATTGAATACTATGCTATCAAATTGTAAGAAACATAAGCTGCCTAAATGGAAGAGAGCAACAATGGATTTGCCCTTGGGTGTAAGGTATGACAGTAAAATGAAAATGTATTATGGTGAGATTAAACCGTTTGGATATGATGAAGTAATCAGACTATCTTATTGGGAGACACCTGAAGAAGCATTTGAAGAATATAAAAGACATAAACAGGCTGATATATTGATTATGGCTGATAAATATAAGAATAAGGTGCCGAAGAAGGTATATGATGCACTGTTAAGGGTTGATGTAAAACCGTATTAATGAGGAGGAATTCAAATTATGGAAAAAAAGAAATATGGAAATTTATTAGATAAGTTTATGGATGGAGATTCAAAAGCTTATAATGGAATGCTTGATAAAGAAAAGCAGAAGTATATAGGCAAAGAAGAAGATCGGTATGGTGATTTGCTGAAGAATGCAAAGCCTGATATGCATTGTCTTGATATAATGGTCAATCTTGAAAATGACCGCAATAGGAGAATAGCACTGGAAGCAGAGAAAGAGCAACAACTAAATATTGACAGACAGAGACGAATTGAGCACGAAAAACAGAAGCATGAAGAACATATTGCCAGAAATAATGCTTTTGTGAATGAGTTCCTTGAAAAGAAGAAAAATGAGCAGGAAATGAGGGATAGAAAGGTGCAGGAGATAAAGAAGAGGGAAGAAGAGGAAGGAAAATTATATAGTGATATTGATAAGCTAATGAGTATTGATTTTAAACTTGCAGATGCTTATATACGGGCAAGAAAAGCGGGAAGTGCTATTTAAGATGGTTAATCGTAATTAAGTGATATAGGGCATATCGGATGTAAAAGTCCGGTATGCCTTATTTTTTTAATTTTTTTGACAAATATGGAAATTGGATTACAGTTATGGTATAATAAATAGGATTGGATTTTGATAATCAAATTATCGCTTTTAAGACTTGAAAGAAGTGAAATGCTGTTTTTATGGAGTGAATGTTATGGGAATGAAGGATGAAATGGAAAATGAATTAGTAAATACATATGGAGATTATGCACATTCAGTTGTAAATGCTGCCGTATCATCTATACCCGTTTTTGGGAGCGCTGCTTCAGAAATATTTAATATGGTAATAGCAACGCCTTTAGAGAAGAGAAAAGAAAAATGGATGCTCAAAATAGCTGAGAGCTTGGAGGAATTACAAGATAAAGTAGATGGTTTTGACGTGCATAAATTATGTGAAAATGAGTTATTTATTTCTGTTTTAAATAGAGCATCACAGTTGGCTCTATCTAATCACCAGGAAGAAAAGATTTCTGCTTTGAAAAATGCGGTTATGAATACAGCTTTAAATATTCCCATTGATGAGAATGAAGAGATGATGTTTTTGAACATGATTGATGCTATGACTCCATGGCATTTGAAGATTATCTTTTATTTTGATAATCCTGAAAAAAGGTTTAAAGAATTTTCTATTAAGCCGGTAGAGTATATGATGGGATCGCCAATTTTGCCATTGCAAGAGTTTTATTCCGAATTAAAATCAAGAAATGATTTTATAAATTTGATAGTAAACGATTTGTATAATAAAGGAGTTTTTGATACAAGGGATTTAAATTGTACAATGTCATCAAGCGGAATGTATGCTTCAAGGCTTACTGAATATGGAAGACGGTTTTTTAATTATATAAAGGAACCGCAGATGTGAATATGATGAGAGGCTGGATTTATGAAAAGCAATGAAGTGAAGAATAAGAAAACAAAAGAAAATTTTTGTGTATATGAAACTTTAAGAAATGAAATTATTGCATTTCAACAAATACACGAAAATTTGTATATTGCCATGTATGCATCTTACATAACGTTGCTTGTATTATCATTACAATTTTCACACTATATACTTTTGTGTACATTTGTTGTTGTTATTCCATTTCAAGCAAGGATAAAAAGGTTTGAGTGGTATATGAACCTTGCGTCGAAATATATTATGGAGTTTTTCGAAATGGAGAGAAAAGACATTCATTGGGAAAAATTTAACCAATCAAAAGAATTTGTT
>CAMWKN010000318.1 GCA_947174825.1 uncultured Clostridium sp. | reverse complement strand
CTGTTAGACAACTACGGTTATCGATGGATGGTACATCGCCCGGAGAAAAGGATGTTTCGCAAACAGGCAGTATGTATCTCCACTGCTGCAGGTGCTGGCACCAAAAGCACCAACAAGGATATGGCACACAGTACCTTTTTTTGGGGAATCGCCAAAACCTATCAGTACGGAGTTAATGTTGCTGCCTTATCATGGGACGATGTCAGCGATAAATTAAAAAATCGCATAGAAAAAAAGACTTCTACCCTGGCACGCAAAATTCAAAAAAGGCAAGGAAAGGTTAAACCCTCCCTTAAAACCCGAATCTTCTTCCATATTATGCGACACATAGGCGGACTAAGCCAAGTGGATCGGGATTACTGGAAAGCAAAAGGCTGGACCTATCGCAAGAACCCTTGGAGTTCAAGTACATTGTAACATGTTCCGAAGTATAACCTGGTTTTCAGGATCCCAGCTCCAAAACAAAGTCCTTCTAACTTTCATTATAAGAATCATGCTGCCTTCACAATAATCTCATTCATGCTGACTCCCAACAAAACAGAAATAGCGTATAGATTATCCAGAGATGGCAGCGATTCCCCGCGAAACCATCGATAAATACTGTTGGTATTATTCATTCCCAGATAATCGGAAAGCGCCCGTACCGTAATGCCACTTTCTGCACGTAGTCTGGCAAGATTACTGCCAGTCGCTGTAATATCAATTAATGGATATTCCATTTTTCTCACCTCTTTTCCTTATATGGTCGCAATGATCAATTACAATTTTACCTAAGTTACCAATATTCCTCTCATTCAAATATACTGGATAATGCATAGCAGCCCGTGGAGGAATTGAACCTCCGCTCCGTGAGTCAGAGTCACGTGCCCTACCATTAGACCAACGGGCTATCAATAGCCGGTATGGGAATCGAACCCATTCCCAAAGCTTCAAAAGCTCCTTTGCTTCCATTACAACAACCGGCAATCGTGAAGGGAGGAATTGAACCTCCGACACATGGCTTATAAGGCCACCGCTCTCACCCCTGAGCTACTTCACGGTATAAAAAAATTTCTTACACAAATATCTCAAAATACTTTTATAACAATCTAAGTTTCTTCGGAGTTTTTTATATAACACAAAAACCGCCACATATCGAATACCGATATGTGGCGGTCACGCTCTTTCAGAATCTATAGCGACCTTATAACAGATCTCTCTCCACAATTTAACGGTACTCGAATAGTCCCAGTAAGCTGCTGTTGCTGACGCTGGGATATCTGTATCGTATTCAATTGTCCTAGAGATCCAATAAATAACATCACTTTAACTTCCTTTCTCTTATGATGGTGTCATCATAGCACAGGAAGGGACGGATGACAAGTAACGCTGTGGGTTACACTGGCGTACTATCCTTGTGTTCTACTAATTCTCTACCCGTTTCTCAAATACAATCACAACTTCATCGACTGTATAATTCGTTCCACTGCCAACCATCCCCACGGAAACGGATGATACATTATGACCTAACTCATTAGTAAATATTGTCTTTACATGCCAGCCCTGCTTTGCATAAGAATTGATAAGTGCTGACATCTTTCTAGTATCTGTTGAGCCCCCGCTATCTACAACACTCTCAACCGCATATTCATATCTGGCATTTATCTGTTGCTTCAACTGTTTTTCCAGCTTTTCACATTGCCTTAACAGGCATACTTGTAAAATATCCTTCATATCTTCCAGAGAATATTCCTCCAGAGTGTTGATCTGCTTTGTTCTTTTTACAGTCTCATGCAATTCACCTTTATCATCCTGATTGTTTTTCAATTGATTAGCCACATAATCATAATTATCCTGACTCAGTGCAATTCCATGATTGCCCATGTAGTCCATAACTAATTTTCTAAATTCCTGCTCATCCTCTGGGACTCCAAGGGTCAGGTCAACCTCCTCTTCCGTTTCTTCAATAATTTCATTCCTCACTAAGTTGCTTTCCGTAATAACTTTATATAATAATTTTTGTAAATCCATATTTTCCTCCTCCATATCTTCTTTTTCCCAGATCAAACAAATTTATGGCAATGTATCAATTTTATTATATCCTTTTTACCTGCTTCTCTGAACTTCATCATTTTTTCAGTGGAATACTACCTTTCCTATTTATCACAAATAATTATTCCTCATCCATCTCATCCTCATATTTCCAAAAATAATATTCCGGATCGCTCTTTTTTACTTCTTTTGACTCTTTCGATAACAAGTTAAACACATAGCGTTTCTCTACATCATGTCCGTCATCTTCCTCCTCAACTTCATAATAACACCTGCCACCAATAATACCCTTTATATAAGCATATCCATATTCATCCCCAACAGAATTCAATATTTGGTTCAGCTCCTTCTCCGGCTTCACTTTCACCTTCCCATCCGCATCCTGAGAAATGCAAATCACAAAACACGCTTCTTTCTTGGTTTCTGCAATCCCATATGCATATAGGGAATTTCCATCTGCAAAGAGCTTATTAATATATGTAAATTCCGGTTCTATTTTCTTGATTTCTTTCTCACTAATAAGCACACTGTTTTTCCCTGTGGCAGAATCATAACACCAGATATCATAACTATATTTATCTGTATTCTCATACTTATCTGTATAACTGTCATGAATACAAGTGTAATAAACCTTGCCCTCTACAGCCGCCGCATGCAGTCCATCACTATAACGGTCAATATAATGGGTGGCAACTTTTTGAATTTCCTGACTTCCGACTTTGTGGGCATAAATACCATGATCGTCCGTATCTTCACTCGTTTCATTTTTCCCGTATCTCGCTAAAAGAACCGTTTCATAACAATCTCCTCCCCAGGAACCATATTTCCCTAATGGGAGAGTATAATATTCGTCCTTATCTCCTTTGCTGATAGGAATCTGCTTCTTATTCACTCTGTCATATTCATAATAGGGTACTGTATCGTCCACCCCCGGCGAATAGGCAATAACCTCTTTATCAGCATACATCACCCACATACCATCATCTGCCTGTAACAACTTTTCTGTCTGTTCCACAAGCAATTGCTCCCCATTTTCATCCTGCTGAATCGGAACACTGCATAGCTGCTGGTAAAAACCATATTCACCGGATTTATCGTCCTCGCAATAAACCGTATACAGAATTTCCTCATCCGTCACATAGAGATCTTCTATTTCCTCATCTTTATTCTTTTCAGACACCCTGGGCATTTCAAATTTCTGCAGTTCTTTCCCATCCAAATCGCATTGCACGATATACATTCCGTCCTCTGTATAAAAACAGTTCTCTGTACATTCACAGGGAGGATATATGGACGGAATCACCTTCGCAGGTTTTGACTCTGTTAAACTGATTTCTTTGCTGAGTGTTTCCGTTTTGGATTGCCCTTTTGCCGTGCTGTCCTCCACGGTATTTTGAACGCCACAGCCCGTCAATGAAATGATTACTGTACCACAAAGTAATGTTTTCACAATCGCTTTTTTCATTGGAATATCCCCCTCTTCAATTAACTGAATCCCACATCTCTTACAAAATATGTTAAATCTCCACCTTCTTAAAGTCAACAGTTTCCAACAAATACATCGTTCAAATATTTTTTCGCGGTATCAGCCAGGCAATGTATTTGCGCTATATCTGTTGCCCCCTTATCAAGCATATGATAGCGCGGAAAAAAACGTGTCACATGAAGCGGAATCGTTTTCCCTGCAGCGTTTTCCACAGAAGCAATCCATGCCGCTTCCTCTTCCATTTCGGAAACTTTGTCATT
>CAMWKN010000317.1 GCA_947174825.1 uncultured Clostridium sp. | reverse complement strand
TTGATAACCAGACCGAGACGATTCGGGAAGACTCTTAACATGAGCATGTTAGAGTGTTTCTGGAGTTTGAAATACCAAGGCAGGAATGACCTGTTTGAGGGACTGAATATCTGGAAAGAAGATAAATACAGAAATTTGCAGGGAAGCTATCCTGTGATCAGTCTGTCTTTTGCCAGTGTGAAAGAAGATAATTACGATGGAACGATATATCGTATTCGTAATATATTGAAAAAATTGTATGTACAACACCGTTACCTGCTGGATTCGGATGTCTTGACAAACGGAGAAAAGGCAAACTATATAAAGTTAATGGATGATATGCCTGTTTTGGATGCAACAATAGCACTCCACAACTTGTCCGATTACCTGTGCCGCTACTATGGGAAAAAGATCATCATTTTACTGGATGAATACGATACTCCTATGCAGGAAGCCTATTTAAACGGTTACTGGAAGAAGCTGATTTCTTTCACAAGAAACCTGTTTAATTCTACTTTTAAAACAAATCCACACTTAGATCGTGCTATTATGACAGGAATTACCAGAGTTAGTAAAGAGTCTATCTTTTCTGATCTTAATAACCTGAATGTAGTTACCACTACATCAGATGAGTATGCTGCTTATTTTGGATTTACCGAGACAGAAGTTTTTGATGCAATGGATGAATTTTCCCTTCCAAATAAGGAGGAAGTCAAGAAATGGTATAATGGCTTTACCTTAGGCAAACATGCAGATATTTATAATCCATGGTCAATCATTAATTTTTTAGATAAGGGAAAATTAAAACCCTACTGGGCCAATACAAGCTCCAATTCCCTGGTGGGAAATCTGATACGAACAGGCAGCCCGGATATCAAAATGCAGTTTGAGCAACTATTATCTGGCGAAACACTAACATGCCAGATAGACGAAGAGATTGTCTACAATCAGTTGGAAACCAATGAAAATGCGGTCTGGAGCCTGCTGCTGGCAAGCGGATATCTGAATACAGTGGAGAAGCATGGAGAGCAATATACCCTTACCTTAACCAATTATGAGGTGAAGCGAATGTTTGAAAACATGGTTCAGGATTGGTTTGGGATGGATGCAGGAAACTATAATCGTTTTGTCAAAGCCTTATTACAGGGAGATTTAAAGGCAATGAATGCCTACATGAACCAGGTTTCCCTGTCCATGTTCAGTTTTTTTGATACAGGAAACAGACCATCAGAGCAAGCTAGCCCAGAGCGGTTTTACCATGGATTTGTTTTAGGCCTTCTGGTAGAACTATCTGATAGATATATAGTCACTTCTAATCGGGAAAGTGGATTTGGCAGATATGATGTCATGCTGGAATCATTAAATAAAGAAGATAATAGTATGATTCTGGAATTCAAGGTGCATGATCCGGAAGAGGAAACAACTCTCCAGGAAACTGTGCAGGCAGCACTTGCTCAGATAGAAGAAAAGCACTACGAACAAACCTTACTCGATCATGGTATAAAGCGAGAAAACATCCACAAGTACGGATTTGCCTTTGAGGGAAAGAAAGTGTTGATTGGGTAAAGAAAGAATAATAGTAGTGTTTTTTGGAAATTCTGATAAATTAGGGCAGGCAGAAAACACTTTGTCTGTCGTACAGAGGAGAAGGATAAGAATATGAATCAAAAAAAGATAAGTATTATTATTCCATGCTACAATGTGGAATCCTATATTGACCGTTGTGTAGAATCATTAGTAAATCAGACCATCGGAGTGGAGAATCTGGAACTGATTTT
The DNA here is from genome assembly GCA_947174825.1 of uncultured Clostridium sp. The sequence continues at coordinate 2,046 of CAMWKN010000317.1, read as the reverse complement.
TGTAGACGATGCTTCTACTGATGGAACGGTAGAACATCTGAAAAAATGGGAGGAACGCTATCCAGATAGCGTTCTTCTCGTCTGCTGTACAGAAAATCACAAGCAGGGAGCAGCTAGGAATATTGGATTAAGCTATGCATCTGCGGAATATATCGGTTATGTGGATAGTGATGACTGGGTGGAGCAGACGATGTATGAAAAGATGTATGCCAAAGTAGAGCAGTATCATCCGGATGTGGTGTCTGTGTTATATACCAGAGATACCCAGGATGGCAGGGTGGAAATGACAGTGGATCCAAAGAAAAACGGAGAAAAATATGTAGAAATTCATACGCAGCAGGATCGGGAGAAATTTTTGCAACAGGGACTGGTGGGAGGAGTTTGGAGTGGTATTTACTGTAAAGAGTTGCTACAGTCAGACGAAGGGCTTTTTTTTCCGGAAGATCTGCGTTATGAGGACAATTATTGGTCATCCGTTTTGAATATGGTGGTTTCTTCTTATTTTATTATTAACGAGCCCTTATATCATTACATGATTAATGAAAATTCGACAATTATGGAACAAAATGCCATGCATCATTTGGACCGTTTAGTCATAGAACTAATGAAGATAGAAGAATATAAACGCAGAGGGGTTTTTGAATTATATCACGATCGGATTGAATTCAGCTTTTTGCGTATGTACTTCATTAACACGATACGGATTCTGTTCGTTCGATTTGACAGGATTCCGTATGACATGATTTATACCATGCAGCAGCAGGTCTTGGAGCTGTTTCCGGATTATGAGAATAATCCTTATTTAGATCGTCTGCCGCAGCTGCAGTCTGAGCTGTTGAAAATGGTAAAAGTACCCTTGGATGAAACTAAGATTGATATTCTGGCAAATGCATACCGTAAAGTTTTACGGGAATCCTATAGTTGATTTCAGTATGATTTTAACAGGAGCTGTCAGGCGGCTGTTTTCTATGTATTCAGCGGATTTGACAGGGCTGGTAAAAAATGGCAGAAGATGTTTCAATTTGGATATTTACATTCGAAAATGTGGTAATATAGTACAAAAAAGAGAATTGTTTCAAAAAATACTTGTACATTTTGTTAAAATGATGTATAATGAACTACGAAAATGTTTTAGTAAAGCATTTTATATTTACTGAAGTATTAGTAAATGCTTTAATATCAGCAAATATGGAACAAACAAATCTTTTTATGAGGAGGGTTCATATGAGAAAGAAACTTTTAGGTGTGCTTTTGTGCACAGCAATGGCTGCAACTATGTTGACTGGTTGTGGCGGTGGCAGCAGTGATAATGGAAGCAGTAACAATTCTTCTAACTCATCAGGTTCCACTGAAAAAAAGAAGGAAGTTACCTTAACGGATGACGGTAAGGTATTCAACATCCGTGTATGGAACGAAGAGTTCAAGAATCGTGTTACAGACCATTATCCAGGTTATGAGAAGGTTGATGATAACACAGGTAAGATCGGTGACATCCAGGTTAACTGGGTTACAGTATCTAACCAGGATAACGCATATCAGAACGCATTAGATCAGGCAATTCTGGATCAGGATAAGGCTTCTGCTGATGACAAAATTGATATGTTCCTGGTTGAGGCTGACTATGCAATGAAATATGTATTTTCAGACTCTACAGTAGATATTATCAAAGATCTGGGTGTATCTGAGGATGCTCTGGCAAATCAGTATCAGTATACAAAGGATGCCGTTACGGATGATTCCGGTGCTTTGAAGGGTGCTTCATGGCAGGGCTGCCCAGCTGGTCTGATTTACAGAAGCGATGTTGCAAAGAAAGTATTTGGCACTGATGATCCAGAAGAGATTCAGGGACATTTCTCTGACTGGGATAAGTTCTCTGAGTCAGCTAACACGTTAAAGGAGGCAGGATACAAGATTACAGCTACTGTAAACGATACTTTCCGTGTATTCTCTAACAACGTAACTTCTAAATGGGTAGTAGATGGCAAGATCAACATAGATGAAAACCTCAAGAAATGGGTTGATATGTCTAAGGAAATGGTTGATAAG
>CAMWKN010000316.1 GCA_947174825.1 uncultured Clostridium sp. | reverse complement strand
AGGATCTGCCGGATGTGGTAAATCAACATGGATCGAAAAGAATGGTTTAAAACCTTATACATTATCTGCTGATGATATCAGACTGCTTTGTCAGAGTCCCATTATGCAGGTGGATGGAACGGAGGGGATTAGCCAGGCAAATGATAATGTGACATGGAAAACGTTATTTAATCTGTTAGAAGTCAGAATGCAGAAGGGTGAGTTTACGGTAATCGATGCTACAAATTCTAAGACTTCTGAAATGAACAGATATAAGGAAATGTGCGTCACATACAGATATAGGATTTATTGTGTTGATTTTACGGATATTCCTATTGATGAAGTTAAGCGGAGGAACGCGAATAGAGAAGGACTAAAAAGAGTACCTGAAGAAGCAATTGATAAGATGTATGCAAGGTTTGCCACGCAGAAAATTCCTTCCGGCATTAAAGTCATTAAACCTGATGAATTAAATAGTATCTGGTTGAAAATGTTTGATTTATCAGGATATGGGAAGATTCATCATATTGGAGATATTCATGGTTGTAATACGGTTTTGCAGAAATATTTAGCGGATAATGGTGGTATTAAGGACGATGAATTTTATATTTTTACCGGTGATTATATTGACAGAGGACTTGAGAATGCAGAAGTTGTAAAGTTTCTTATCTCCATTAAAGATAAGAAGAATGTACTTATGCTGGAAGGAAATCATGAAAGATGGCTTTGGTTGTATGCAAATGACTGCATTGGGAAATCAAAAGAATTCGAATTGATAACAAGACTGGTTCTGGAAGAAGCAAAGATTGATAAGAAAGATATCAGACAGTTATATAGAAAGTTTGGTCAGTGTGCTTATTACAGATATGGAGATAACATTTATCTTGTTACACATGCAGGATTAAGTACAATGCCAAAGAATTTATCCTTTGTTGCAACGGATCAGATGATTAGAGGTGTTGGCGGATACAATGATTTTGAAAAAATTGCAGAAACATTTATCAATACCACACCGGATAATTTCTATCAGATTCATGGTCATAGAAATACAAAAAGAGTGCCGGTAAATGTAAATGACAGAGTATTTAATCTTGAGGGACGTGTAGAATTTGGTGGAGAACTTCGATGTGTCCAGGTTGATAAAGACGGTATCCATACAATCGAAATTCAGAATGAAGTATTTAAAACACCGGAAATGCAAAGTGAGCAAACTGTAACCGGCAGTTCGATTGCAGATATAATTATATCTTTGAGATCGAATAGATATATTCAGGAAAAGAAATTTGGAAATATATCTTCCTTTAATTTTACCAATAAGGCATTTTATGACAAAGTTTGGGATGAGCAAACAACTAAGGCAAGAGGGTTATATCTTGATACTTTAAAGGGAAAAGTTACTGCAAGAGCATATGATAAATTCTTTAATATCAACGAAAGACCGGAAACAAAGTTTGATATGCTGCAATTTAAATTACAATTTCCTGTGACTGCTTATGTAAAAGAGAATGGATTTTTAGGAATCGTGAGTTATAACGAATATGAAGATGATTTATTTATTGCATGTAAATCGACGATTGACAGTCAGTTTGCTCAGTGGTTTAAAGAAATGTTATATGAGAAGGTTTCCTCTGAAAACATTCAGAAAATGAAAGAATTTATCAAAGAGCATAATGTCTCATTTGTTTTTGAATGTGTAGATATGAAGAATGATCCGCACATTATTGAGTATCCAAAGAGTGAATTGTTTTTATTGGATATTGTAAGAAATGATATGGAGTTTTCAAAATATGAGTATGACACAATGGTTGATATTGCGAATCGGTTTGGTCTTACACCCAAGGAAAAGGCATTTGAGATTGCAACATGGCAGGAATTTTTTGACTGGTATTATGACATTTTAGAAGAAGATTATGAGTATAACGGACGTAAGATTGAAGGTTTTGTGATTGAAGACAGAGTTGGATATATGACAAAGGTGAAGCTTACATACTACAATTTCTGGAGGTTTATGAGAGGTATTTCGCATGAAGCCATTAAAAACGGATATATCAGAAAAACATCTGCATTGACAACTCCGACAGCAAATGAGTTTTATGCGTGGGTTAGAAAAATGCATGATGTAGAAGATAAAGATAGTGTTCCCAAAGATATTTGCACGCTGAGGAGATTATTTTATAAGGATAAGGAGAGGGAATAACTCGTCTCAGATGAGTCAATATGCAATGCAAGTTACACCTAAGATTAGATATAGAGAAAATGGAACTTATTCAGATCATGTGAAGATTGCCGGAACAGCCGGGGATGAAATCTATGCAGTTGCGGATGGAGTGGTGCCGGAGGTAGCATTTGAAAGCTACTCCGGAAACTTCATTGTAGTGGATATGGTGGTCATTTCTCCTGATGGTCAGATACCGGTCACACCTGTCCGGAGGTTCCAACTTGGGGAGGATGAGAATGGGAGGAACTTCCTGCGCCGGAAGATACTTGGCATTGATGCAGTTACAGGAGAACTGATATGGGAAGAACGGGGGAATACGCTGTGAAAAGGCGGGGCAGAAATGCTCAGCTTTTTTTGTCACCTTTTACTTTCTTTCTGCGTGTTTAAAATATAAGAGGTGGGAAAATGTCGATAGAGAATCTGGTAAAGGAATACAGTAATATGCTTTTCAGGATCTGCATGGTTATTTTGTGCAATGAACAGGACGTGCAGGATGTACTACAGGATACGTTCTGCCGTTGCATAGAAAAAGCGATTGATTTCCGCGACAAGGAACATGAAAAGGCGTGGCTTATTAAAGTAGCGACGAATCGATGTCGTGACATTCACAGACAGCGGATGAGGCATCCGCGCGCCGACATAGAAGAAGTTACCACATATTGTGAAATGCCGGAGCAGAGCGAGGCGCTGGAGGCGTTGGTCAGACTGCCGGATAAATTGAAGATTGTTATTTATCTGCATTATATCGAGGGATATAAAAGCGCTGAAATTGCCCAAATGCTTGGCATATCCGTTCAGGCAGTGAAAAAGCGTATGCAAAGGGGCAGGGAAGAACTGAGGTCCATGTTGGAATAGCACATACATTTATTCATATCTTGTTTGAAATGAAGCAGAGAAAAGGAGCTTTGTTATGAAAAAAGAACTGGAAAATTTGCAGGACGCGGTAAACTCCATAAATATCACAGAAGCAATGCAATTGGAAATAATTCAAAAGGTAAAAACCGCCACAAAGAGAAAAAAGCTTTGTTTTTCCAATATGGCAGCGGCAGCTGTGATCGTTGCCATATTGTCGGGAGTGCTTAGTGTTCCGGTACGTGCGTTTGTCAATTCACTGTTACAGGAGCGTATGGAACAAGTACCGAAAGAAGAATTGACAGCGCTGGCAGATGATTTGAAAGATCAGAAAGTAGACAGGGATGGTTTTACCAGAGCATATACGGAGGAAGAAGAAAGGAAAATGGCAGAACTCGCCCAAAAATATCAGGAGGGTACATTTCCGGAAGGAGAGCTGGTGCAGACAGAAAGCGCAGATGAAGCGGAAAGACTTGGGTTTTGTTTTCTGGTGCCGGGCAGTACATTTTATCTGCCGGACAGGGAACTGACAGAAGAAGAAATGCTTCAGATTATAGATTTTTATGCGAAAAGGGATTATGCATTGGCAGAGCAATACAAGGAAGAACATGCCGACGGGATTGCGAAACAGAAAGAAAACGAGGAACAAAAGAAAGCAGAGGTCATAGAAAGCGGTGGTATAACGGAAGAGGAAGCAGTTGAGATTGCAAAAGAATGGTTGATAAAGATTTATGGTATCACCGAAGAAGGATTAGAAA
>CAMWKN010000315.1 GCA_947174825.1 uncultured Clostridium sp. | reverse complement strand
TCCCATATGTCTTGTATACTCTTCTCCGGCATCCATAATTTTCTTTCCCTTAAAATAAGCAGAATTGTCTACGGTACTGCCATCCGGTTTGACCTCATGCTCAAAGAAAGTCTGTAAGGTACTTTGCGCCAAAGTCTTACCAAATCTCCTGGGTCTGGTAAAAAGAGTTACCTTGGATCCTTGTTTTAGGATATCCCGGATCAGCAGGGTCTTGTCAACATAGTAATACCCGCCATCTATCATATCTGTATAAAATTCAATACCAATCGGTATCGGCTTCTCCATATCTATCATATTCCCCATACCTCCTTTGGAATTCACTATAGCATATTACAAATATTGAGGCAAGAAAACTCTATTAATAATCAAAAGCCTAATAATCAAAAGACTACTATCAAAAATTAAATCATTTTAACATTTATAGTTTTTTTACCCTTGACGAATGTCTTTTCATCCGCTATAATCGAATGTGTGTTTGGAAATACGTGTACGGATCTCCCAACGACAATCCATCCGATTATGAAAGAACACGGAAAAACTACATAATAATATTCACATTACCAATCCGTTCTTTTTCAATCGGAGTATACATAAGATCTGTACAGAAATGAGGATAACTATGGCAAGAGGTGCCGGAAAAAATAACTGGGCATTATTTTTATTACTATTGGCAGGTATCGTGATTGGCAGTTTTATCGCACAGGCGACAGCGGGGATCTCCGCTCTTTCCTGGCTGAATTATGGACAGAAGTTCGGATTAACCCAGCCTTTTACGCTGGATCTGGGAATCTTAGTTCTGACTTTCGCATTATCCATTAAGATTACCATTGGCAGTATCATTGGAATCTTAATCGCCATTATCATTTATCACTTTATCTAGAATTTAGAAAAAGAAATGGATCTTAGCTGACTAACATCCATTTCTTTCTATTTTCCCATATCAACTGCCCTATATATTGTAAATCATAAATCAATTCCATTTCTTTTTGCAAGTTCTTTGCAACTTACTCCTTTAATAGTCTTAATAGTTGGATCCGCACCATGATTAATCAGGTATGAAATCATTTCTTTATTATCTCGATGATATATGATCGCCACCATTAAAGGTGTTCTCCCAAACTTATCTTGAGAATTAATATCTACCCCTTTTTCAATTAGCAAGGCAATCATCTCCTGCATCTCACTTTGAACTGCTGCATGCAAATAGGAATATCCGTTTTTATCTTGATAATTAAAATCCGCAACCGTTTTAGTTAATTTTTTCGCTATTTTATAATTTCCATCAATAATACTGTAAAAAAATTCATCTCTTCCCAATTTGTCCATTATGTTCCTTACTCCTTTCAAAGCTGTATCTCCCTAATTAAATGGTTAATAATTCTTCTCTTACTTCCATCAAAATCATTCCAAGCCTGTTTTTTCCAGAACCATCTTTCCCACAACCCCAATAATAATCCCCTGATGTTTTTTCAACTAAAGTCTCTTTCCCGGTAGACAGTAAAATATCTCTAATCTCTTCATTTTGCGTAAATTTCGCCAACACTGCTTTTCGCATAATATCATCTTTTACCTGTTCCCAATCTGCTCGCAATGGTAAATTTCTATTTCTCCCCATCTCTGCTGCTTTCATGGGACTATCCAGTAAACGGATCTCTTCTTCATACTCCGTTCCAGAAAATTTCTGTGCCTGAAAATAATGTTCGCTGGTCATCCATCTTTTGCCATCTAATTCAAAATCATAATGTGCAAAATTGGAAAAACAGCCATACTCCTCGTTTATTTTATAAAAATAGATTGCCATATCCTTACCTCCCCAAGCTTAGAGCCCAATGTTCAAAATATTCTGCAGCTTATAATTCGATTGCTACCAGATAATTTTCATCCTGACAGCATCTCCCACTAGTATATTGCAAAAGAGGAAATTCATCATAATACTGCATTCCTACCTTGCGCATAATCTCCCCCAGATTCTGTCGGTCTGGTGGTATTACCCTTTCTCTGACAAAACGTAGCGCCTCTTTTCCCTGGATCTCGTATACTCCCTTTGTAGCCCAACATTGCAGAATAGCCGGCAAGGCTGTATAATCACACTCCTTATAAATTTGTATTTTATACTCCTCTTTTTCGCTATTATATTCCAAGACTGCCAGATTTCCCTCTTCTTCCCGTTCTGCATCTCTCAAATAAAATTGATACACCATTTTATACCATCCCCCTTATCACATCAATGCGGTTCAATAACATTTCCCACATAGCATTTTTCAATTCCGTCGAAACTGCATCACAATTTTCCAAATCTTGAAATACATCTTCCCTCTTCCATTTTAATTCCACAACCCTTTTGATCTCATCTTTAGATGCAAATCTCAAATTATCTTTTACATCCATACTGCCAAACCAGTTATTCACAATACCTGTTCCCAGCAGATTAAATTCCTCAATTTTGGGAAGCTGATCATAGGTAGAAAACAGAAAAGATAAACCATTATCAAAGATTGGCGCTAACCTTACCCTGCCATCTTTTAATAATACCTCTACATTGGCACCATGCCGATCTCTGTTAAAGATTAAGTAATCAAAAATCAACATATTATAAAACTGCTTTGCAAAACCAACACGTTCCAAAAAATCTGCCTTCGATTCTTTTACCAGTCGGTTAATTTCATAATAATTTTCGATTGCCAGTTTCTTCTCTCCTGTTTTTTTGTAGTCCCTGGATTTTGTCAACCAAGTTACATACTCCATCTCATTTATAATAACTCTGGCTTTCAGCAATTCATAATCTAAATAATCATATCCTAAAATACGAAGTATGTTTTTAGCTACGATCTCATTAAAACATTCATGACCAAATACCCCCTGCCCAGAAACAAAATTTGACATCTTATAATAAATCTTCCCAGATTCATCCTCTTCATAGGATTTCAAAAAAGACCCCAATGTTCCTGAAGAATATCTTGAGATTGACCATTGCAAATATGTTAAGTCAACAACCGTATCATTCAAAATCTGTTTCTCCCCCACAAACATACACCTCCAAAACTTTTTTGAAATCCGAAAACTCTTTTCGTCATACCAAATCACAACAATCAGACTTCATATTATTGTGACACAAACAATCCATAGAAATATTGATATTCTATCGGCTCTTGATAGTAAGAACGCAACAGCATAAATGCTGTTGCGTTCTTACAGTCATACTGCCACCGACAGTACAAGCAATCAACGAAAAATGCCACAGCATTTATGCTGTTATTTTGCATTTTTCTAATGTGTCAGAAACTCTTCGGCGATGCACTCATATGTGCATCGTCGATTTTAGAGTTTCTTACAGACTTGATTTAGTTTCACTTCGCATAATGTTTTTCATGCGTTAGTGAAACTTCAAGTCTTACATATGCGCCCGATAATAATTAATCAGACATCCTCTGGAAATAATCTCACGCTCATCATCCGTCAGATCTCCCAAACGCAATTCAAATTCTTTCATACCATCTCCCACTACATAAGCCTTAATCACGTCTGCTTTATCTTCCACGGCTTTCTTGATATCCTTAACAAAGATATAATCTCCATTCTTAAATGGAATCTCATCCGGATACAGGAATGGCAGCATACCCCAGTTAATCAGATTAGAGCGATAACGCTTGGTAGCATATTCTTTGGCAATATTGGCAAAACCACCCAATACTTTCTGGCAGGAAGCAGCCTGCTCACGGGCAGAACCATCGCCCGGCTTCACGGCATAAATCATACTGCCGATCTGGGTATTCTTTGGATCCACGTCAAATTTTTCATTAATTTTGGC
>CAMWKN010000314.1 GCA_947174825.1 uncultured Clostridium sp. | reverse complement strand
CCTTGGTATGAGACATGGATATTCCTTCGTTTTATACCATGGCTGGTTACAGTCAGTTACGGTTGGAGTTCTGCTTTTGGCAATGGCAAGGATTGTTTCACGGCGAAAAATTACACTAGATGCCAGGGAACAGGTTGTGTTGAATCTACTCTTTCCTATGATGATATTCTTTCAAATCTATCTGATTTACAGTCACCGGCAAAGCAGAACCTTACATTTGATATTGTGTCTTCTCTTTAGCTTTCTGGCTATGGTTAGTATGATGCGTCTGTTTTTTCACTATCGTTTCTGTATTCCCTTAAAAATTGTCTGTGGAGTTATTTCGATAATACCTATGGTAATATTGTTTTTTGTTACTTGTTTGGGGGCACTGGTGTCAGCGTTTGGCATTGTTGAACATTTTTGTGGAGAATTTGGAAAAACCAGTGTAGTAAAACAGGTGGCATCACCAGATCAAAGCTATGTCGCAGAGGTTGTAGATGTGGATGAAGGAGCATTAGGCGGTGAGACGCTGGTTAATATTAAGGGAACCGGAAAAGAGATTCCAGTTTTGTTGGGAAAACTGGTGCCGGATGAGGAAAATGTGTATGAAGGGAATTGGGGCGAATTTGAGAACATGGTTATTAAATGGAAAGACAATGAGACTTTGTTGATTGACGGGAAAGAGTATACAGTGGATGGGGATGAATGATAGAATCATGAATCTAAAGTTAGTTTCCTTGGAGGAAGAATATAAATCTCAGCTTGTGGATATGATGGAGGAATGGTCTCAATCTGATGAAAAAATCATTCCCTATGCCATACGGAAAAATGATTATCATGATTTTGCACATTATCTGGTTGGGTTAGAGGAAAGAGAGGATGGAGAGTCACCAGGTTTCACTTATTTCTGCCTGGACATGGATCGGAATATCTTTGTAGGAGCAGTTAATATCCGACGTTTTTCAGATGATGCCTTGTCGGGGGATAGCGCTCATGTCGGAGATGGGGTCAGACCATCCCAGCGAAAAAGGGGTATTGCCACACAGATGATTGCTCTGGCATTAGAGAAGTGTAAAGAACTGGGAATTCACAAAGTATTGATGATCTGTGATAAGGATAATATCGGTTCCGCCAAAAGTATTCAGAATAACAGCGGAGTTTTGGAACGTGAAATAGATATGGATGGAGAAATTGTACAGAAATATTGGATTGATTTGTAAGGAAATCGTGAGATAATAAAAAGCTGTTTCGTTTTTAGTATGGGTTAGTAAAGGGGAATTTTCTATGGAAGATAATATGGAGGTAATGGAACAGAAATCAGTGGTCGTATCCTATTTTTTTAGGGTGCTTTTTATTCTGTTTTTGCTTTATACAGTGATAGCTTTGGTTGGAATGGAGATGGAATATAGTTTCGTTTTATAACATGGTTACATACAGGTAATCTTATGTGCCCTGTCTGGTGGGGTATCTATTGTCGGTATGATCTGTCTGTTTTTTCGGTATCGTTTATATACTACCTTAAAAATTATTGTTGGAGTTATTTCAGCAATATGTATGGTAATATGGCTTTTAATCTCAGGGGTAATGAGCTGTGTGTCCTTGGCTCGTCTATGTGGTTTTGGAGAGTTTGGAAAAACCAGTGTGGTAAAAGAGGTGATATCACCGGATCAAAATTATGTTGCGGAGCTTGTGGATGTTGACGAGGGAGCACTGGGGGGAGAGACATTGGTTAATGTCAAGGAGGTAAGGCAGCCGGAACAACAGACACAACAGAAACAGAAAAATTATACCACGGGTAGAATGACAAACTGTTCTATTTATGATACTCTAATAAACAATCTAAAACCAATGATTTATCAGATAAGGATCAGAAATTATTTGAACAATGTATCTTGCATTGTCTTATAATAGGATGATAGAATGGATGTTGCATGGGAAAGAATTGCAGAAAGGGAGGAAATATCATGACTAAAAATACAGTCTTTATTTTAGATTTTATTATCGTGAGACAGGATGCTACACTGGTCACTGATTCGCATCAGGGGATGTACGTGACTTGTCCTAACGAGATAAAGCGAAAGAGAAGACTGTATGGGTATGATTTTAGATAGAATAATCATATACTTTCATTTATGAACGCTTATCTTGTTGGAGAACAATAAGATAGGTGTTTTTTTCATATATATAGACTTTGTGGATGCAATGATTGGAGGTGCTTACCATGAATCAATTACCAATGATTGATATGGTTGAAACTGGCAGAAATATCACAAGAATGAGAAAGCAGAATGGATTGTCGGTAAAAGATTTGCAGGATATCTTTTCCTTTTCCACACCAAATGCCATTTATAAGTGGCAGAGAGGGATTGCAGTACCTACACTGGATAATCTGATTGTCTTGGCTGCAGTTTTTCATGTAACAGTAGACGATATATTGGCGATTGATGTGCCAGAGGAGCGGAATAGCGCATCAAATTTAAGATAAAAAATCATAGAAAAATAAAATAAATGAGAAGTATGAAAAAAGGTTGACGTTTGCTTACCAAGAAGATATAATTGAATAAAGGTAAGCAAATGTCAACCTTTTTGCGATTATAATGAATTGTGTCGTATTATCTGGGTGAATTCGCAGGGGATTTGGTATATTGTTTCATTAAATCAGGTGGAACAGAAAGAAGATTGATGAAAGGGGGAAGGATTATGGTAGAAACAGTTCTAATAACTACAATATTGCTGGCAGTCTTTTTATGCCTGCGCAAAATGCTGGATGGGAAGATTTCGGCAGGATTGCAATATGGCGTCTGGCTATTGATTGCACTGCGTTTGCTGCTGGTATGGATTCCTTTGCCGGGAAGCAGTGTTTCTGTTATAAATTTAATTCCTGTGGTGCAGGATTCTTTCCAATCCTGGAACCAGAATATTTTTGGAGAAAAGACGGAGAAAGCAGGGGGAGATGCAGAGAGGAATTTGGTTTCACAGACAAATCATGCGTTATCCCAAAATGATGCGATGGCAAAGGATACTGCAACAGATCAAAATGTACAAATAGGAACCAATGTGCAGTCAGAAGGAGAGCAAGCGTTAGAGTCGGAATCTAAATCAGCATCTTCCATAGGCGGGATTGCTTCTGTAGCAGATTCATTGCCTATATTGCTTTATCGAATATATTGGATCTGTGCTGTACTAGTGCTATTATGGATAATTGCCAAAAATATATGGTTATGGAGAGGACTGTGCAGGAGACGGGTTCGGTATGAGGGGCAGCTGCCAGTGGCATCTTTGCCGGGTAACTTATATCTGGTGGATCATTTGAAATCCCCGTTTCTATTTGGAAAACATATTTATGTTTCACCGGAGATGTTAAGTGATCAGCAGAAATTACAATATATTCTGGTACATGAAACTTGTCATTGGAAACAGGGAGACAGTTTTTGGTCCGTGTTACGCTGTCTCTGTCTGGCTGGCTATTGGTATCATCCTCTGGTATGGCATAGCGTCCATCTCTCTATTGAGGATGCAGAATTGGCATGCGATGAGAAAGTGATCCGGGTTTTGGGAGAGGAGAGCAGATGTGGTTATGGAGAGACCTTATTGGGATTAATTAGAAAGCGGACTGCTTTCCTGGAATGTACCTGTATGTCTACCCAGATGTCAGGAAATAAACAGGAGACGAAGAAAAGATTGGAGCGGATTGTGGAACAGGGGAAAAGAAGAAAAGGAAGAATCTTATTTCTGGTAGTTAGTATGCTGGTGCTGTGTATGGCTACACTTCCGGGGAAAAAGATGGCAAAGTATACTGTTACAGAAAAAGAATGGAAGATGGTGGAACAGGAAGGATT
>CAMWKN010000313.1 GCA_947174825.1 uncultured Clostridium sp. | reverse complement strand
GTAATATTGGCAATCCGGTTGGCATTATTGGCACTTTCCCGCAGTTTCCGGTTAATCTCCTGAAACTGCTTCAGAGATTTTTCCTCATGACAGAACACCTTAACCACTTTCTGCCCTTCCATCATCTCCTCAATATAACCGTTTACCTGACCCAGATCCTTTTGCTGCTCTGAGAAATATTTCATGGCAAGACCGCCCAGCTTGGAGGTGGTAAACAACATCACACCTACCATAAACAGAGAAACTACCGTCAATGGAATATCCAGAACGATCATACTGATCAAGGTAGAAACCAGAGTAATTCCAGAATTAATCAACTGTGGTAATCCCTGGCTGATTAACTGTCTCAAGGTATCAATATCATTGGTATAAACCGACATGATATCGCCATGGGTATGGGTATCAAAATACTTAATTGGCAAACCTTCCATATTGGTAAACAACTCGGTCCGAAGCCGTTTCATAGTTCCCTGGCTGACACTTACCATCAATCGGTTGAAGATATAGGAAGACAGCACACCCACTAACAGAATCATAGACAAGCCGGTCAAAACCCGTCCCAGTGGGGTATAATCGGGAGCTGCCATCTTCGTTAATGGCACAATATATTGATCAATCAGATTCCGCATAAACAAAGTAGCACATAAGGTAGTCAGGGAAGAAACAACAATACAAATAACCACCGTAATACAGTGAAACTTATAATACTTTAATACATACGCCATCATCCGGCGAATGATTTTCATAGGATTGCCCTGTGGCTTCCCAAATGCCATTCCACGGGGACCTCTTGGTCCTCTTCCCGGAGGCCCTCCCATAGGTTTTCCCTGCGGGATTCCAGAATTCTTATTTTGTTCAGACATCGATTACTCCCCCTTTCCGCTGTCCGGCTGATCGAAATCGCCGCCACCCTGCATCTGAGCATCGTAAATCTCACGATAAACTGCATTATTTTCCAATAGATGGTCATGGGTATCAAAACCACTGACCTGCCCTTCCTCCAGAACCAGAATACGGTCCGCTGCCTGTATACTGGAAATTCTCTGGGAAATGATCAACTTAGTAGTACCGGGGATCTTGGTGGCAAATGCCTCCCGGATCTTCCGGTCTGTAGCCGTATCCACCGCACTGGTGGAGTCATCCAGAATCAGTACCTTCGGGTGCTTCAGAAGGGCACGGGCAATACAGAGACGCTGTCTTTGTCCTCCGGATACATTGCTGCCCCCCTGTTCGATCCAGGTGTCGTACCGATCCGGCATACGCTCTATAAACTCATCGGCACATGCCTGCCTACAGGCTTCCATACATTCCTCCAGGCTGGCATCCTCTTTGCCCCAGCGCAGATTATCCAGAATGGTACCAGAGAAGAGCACATTCTTTTGCAAAACCACAGACACTTGATTCCGCAGAAATTCCATATCATAGGTTTTCACATCTTTGCCGCCTACACACACTGATCCATCTGTCACATCATATAAACGGCTGATCAAATTCACAAAACTGGACTTTCCACAGCCGGTACCGCCAATGATACCAATGGTTTCTCCCGACTGAATATGTAGATCAATATCGTGAAGCACATCCTCTCCACTGCCCTGCTTATAAGCAAAACTGGCATGATGAAAGTCAATACTGCCATCTGGCATTTCCTGATCTGGTGTATCCGGATCTACCAGATCTGCCTGTTCCTCCAACACTTCCGCAATTCTCTTAGCACTGGCAGAACACATGGTAATCATGACAAAAATCATGGAGAGCATCATCAGCGACATCATCATCCCCATGACATAGCTGAACAGGGAAGTCAGATTTCCTTTTGTCAGAGTACCGATAACAATATAATGGGCACCAAACCAGGACAGGGCAATGATACAGCCAAATATAACTATCATCATAACCGGGCTGTTAAAAACCAGAATGGATTCTGCCTTGACAAAGAGACGATATAGGTTATCAGCTGCTGCTGTAAACTTCTGGTTCTCATAGTCCTCTCTAACAAATGCCTTGACCACCCGGATTCCGGATACATTTTCCTGAACACTGGCATTTAAGTCATCGTATTTATCAAACACACTGCGAAAAAGCGGCATCGTCAAATTCATAATACTAAACAGGATAATCCCCAATACCACCAGAGCTCCCAGAAACACCAGACTGATCCGCACATTAATCATAAAGCTCATAATCATACTGCAAACCAGCATCATTGGAGCACGAACCGCAATCCGCAGGATCATCTGGTAAGCATTTTGCAGATTGGTCACGTCGGTGGTCATTCTGGTTACCAATCCAGCGGTACTGAACTTATCAATGTTGGAAAAAGAAAAGGTCTGGATATTGCGATACATGCCCTCTCTAAGATTATAGGCAAATCCGGTAGAAGCTGAAGCTGCATAGCGTCCTGCCTGAATTCCAAAGAACAGACTGAAAAACGCCAGCACTAGCATAATGGCACCATACTGATACACTTTCTGCATATTGCCCTGATCAATACCTTGATCAATAATTGCCGCAGTAATAAAAGGAATCAGAACTTCCATAATAACCTCCAATGCGGCAAACACCGGAGTCAGAATCGAATCCTTCTTGTACTCTCCCACATAACGGGACAATGTTTTTAACATAAACGCAAACTTCCTTTCTAATACTTTTTAGAAATGCCGCCATCAGCGGCACGAATCACGAATAAATTATGAAAAATGCTTTAGCATTTTTCCAGTGTGTATTAGTTTGCTCTGCAAACTATTTAACTCTTTGGCGATGCACTTATATGTGCATCTTCAATTTTAGAGTTTCTTACACACTTATTTACGGAACACCAATGCCTCCAAATCAAAGAGTGGACGCTGCAGGAAAGGATCCCTTGCCCAGCCTGTATATCCTGCCTCCACCACCAGATAAAGAGCATGGCGGCCTGTCACCAGACTGGTCACACCATGCAAAAGACTACTGGAACGGTCAAATTCTACCGTTCCGATCTCTGTTCCCTCTTCTACACCATCTATGTACACATGAATCGTACCGTGACATCCTCTGGGAATCACTTTTAATTCCAGTTCCATACTTCCTCTGCTGTCATCTTCCCCAAAATCATAATATTTCCATCCCATCACACAGTCATCTGTAATATTGGTAATCACCCTGGTAAAAGTATCCAGCTCCGTAATGAAACATCCACCCTTAAGGACACAGGCGGTGTCTGCCTGGGTAATCTGGTATGGATTTAATGCCGTCTCAAACCCTAATGATGTCATCTCCACCGTGGGAATCGTTCCGTCCGGCAGAATCTCAATCCGCTCCACACATCCTCTGCGGGACATAATCGTCCCATTCGTCATTCTGTGATAAAAAATATACCACTGTCCTTTGATCTGACAGATGGAGCCATGATTATTCCCGCCGGGATAATCTGCACTGTTATCTACAATATATCCCCGATAGGTAAAAGGTCCTGTGGGAGATTCACTGGTGGCATATGCCAGTCTGCTTCCAAGCTGGGGCGAATAAATCAGATAATAAGTATCCCCGATCTTGCGGGGAGAACATGCCTCAAAAAATTCAAAAGGTTCCTCCCTGGGAATAATATCCTCCTGATAACTTCCATCCAACACCCGGTACATGCTATCCGGATCTATCTCACACATGTAAGACTTCTGATAGCCACAATAAATGTACACCCTGCCATCGTCGTCCACCAATACCCCCGGATCAATAAAAGTCCCCTGATCGTAATGATCCGGAATATTGTACTCATATTTGGACAGCAGCCTGAAAGGACCTTCTGGTCTGTCACTGACAGCAACACATCCCTTTGCATCCACCAGATAGA
>CAMWKN010000312.1 GCA_947174825.1 uncultured Clostridium sp. | reverse complement strand
ATATCCCTCATCATCATAGTTTATATAATTATTAAAATGTTCTGCTTCAACGTCTGCAATAGATTTTTTTACTTCAATCAATACATCCTCCATTCCGCAGTCAATTTCGCCAATGGTTTGCTTGTTGGAATTCCTTACTTTATTTCTGAAATCGGTAAGTTCTTTTCCCATATCATTTCTAATGAAATGGGCAACTTTCGCCTCCGTCAGATCTCCATCATCTGTACGTTTAAGTATTTCGGCAATTGTTTTGTCAATGGATTTTCTTGATTGTTTCGGTATACGAACCTTTTGACCTGCCCGATTAGCATACTCAACAAATTGATTCGTTTCTTTGGTAATGGTAGCACCACCACCTTTTGACCACCACTCTATCGCCGCCAGGGCACCTTCCACCCCGCCATCATCCCACAGGGCATCCAGTCCGGCCTTCAGTTCATTCTTTGACAGCTTCTTCCCGATCTTCTTGCTACCATCCGTATCAACCGGGCAATCTTCTGCATTTTTGCCACATCATCCGCATCATTCCCCAGCACTTCCTGGGCATACAGTAATGCATCATCATCCAGATATCCCTTCGCATACTTCGCAAAGTCATCAGAGCCGGTAATCAGCTTAGCTCCCTTATAGGTCTCGGTTACTTCAGACGGTGTCAGACGGCTGAATCTGCCGATCAGATCCATGGCTGCACTCTTAAGGGTTGACAGGCTTGCATCTAAGGTTTTCACAGAGTCTCTCAGAACGATAATACCCACTGCCATAATGATGAAATCATGAGCAAATGCCTCCGCCTTGTCATAAATGGTTCCCGTTCCTGTGGCGGTGCTGTAAATTCCTCCTGCCGACTGTGCAATCATAAAGAGACTCTGGATGGTTCCAATTACAGCGGGAATCAGACTCAGGATGGCGACAACGGTTGCCGTGATTGGTCCTCCCAACATTGACACACTGATGCCAATGGCTGTGCTGACAACCTCTGCAGAGGCACTCCATCCCAGCTCCTCCTTCGCTTCCTGCAGTCCGCTTACCACTCCCCTGCCAACACAGAATCCAATGTTATTTACAAAGACCAGCGGTTCATCTTTCATCTTTACGCTGCTGTGGTTTGGGTCTATATTTGCAAAACGGGAGTATCCCACGTCGTCAAAGTGGGCAGTCTGCCCACTGCCCATAAAGGCAATGACGAAATTTCCACTGAAACTAAGACCGCTTATTAAATTCAACTACTTGAAATTGCCTGTTTTCCCAAAGATCATTCCATAATAATCATTCTAATATTGAGAAACATTTTGAATTATATAATTCTTGTATT
This sequence comes from uncultured Clostridium sp., assembly GCA_947174825.1. The sequence continues at coordinate 2,523 of CAMWKN010000312.1, read as the reverse complement.
TCTTGTTCACTGAATTCTTCCATCTTTAACCCAACAAAACTATTATCTACAAAAAGCAAATGGTTATTGTTACCAATCTCATACGCATTTAATTCTTTCTCCCATGCAGTTTCGTGCAATACCCAGATATCTCTTTTGTTTTTAAATATATGAAACTGCTTATCTAAGTCAACATATAGATGATCAAAGTCAAATCGTTTATCATAAAAGCGAATACTGGTATTTTTATATCGAATTTTTGGCATCGTATTGACATTTTCAATTATTTCATCTTGAAGAAAATAACTAACATATCCTACTGTACCATCCTCTGGATGAAACGCTAAATCCAATGGCGGTTTACGAATATCATTAAAACAAAAATGATAATAGTATACCGACGTTCTAGGATCAACTGAAATTTTAAATAAAACAAGCCATTCATCCATAATCTCCATTGTCCTATCATATTTTAGTTGTGGAACGCATATTTCTTTGAAATCCATAAACTTCCCCCATAATAATCTTAGTTTTTCTGTTATTAACTCGTATTTCTAACTTCTTAATATAACATTTTGGCATGAAATATAACACCTGTTTTTGTATTAATACCAAACTCCCAATTACCATATACGCCCTTTAGTCTATCTGGAGGATTTAATATCATTGTCTCCATTGCCTCATTAAGTGCTGCACGAAAACTCTCTAACATCAACTGACTACGAACTCCAATACTTTGGCTCGCTTCTCCAAATCGACCGACATACTCTCCCATATGTTCTGTCGCATTAGCATTAGCCCATAATACATTTGTCCCGGTTTCTGGATTTACATAATTTATTTTTCCGTTTAATTCTATTTGGAATGTTGCAGGTATTTCAGTATTTTCCATATTCTCAGCGGTAGCAATAATTTTATTCCATATACTAGTATATTCATCCCCCTTAAATATCCTCTCTATCGCCGCTAGAGCACCTTCCACCCCGCCATCATTCCACAGGGCATCCAGTCCAGCCTTCAATTCATTCTTTGACAGCTTCTTCCCGATCTTCTTGCTTCCATCTTCAATCAACTGGGCGATCTTCTGCAGTTTTGCCACATCATCCGCATCATTCCCCAGTACTTCTTTCGCATACTGCAGCGCATCCTCATCCAGGAATCCCTTCGCATACTCCGCAAAGTCATCAACGCTGTGAACCAGCTTTGCTCCTTTATAAGTCTTGGTTACCTCAGATGGTGTCAGACGGCTGGTTCTGCCGAACAGATTCATAGCTGCACTCTTAAGGATTGACAGACTTGCATCTAATGTTATCACAGAGAATGTCAGAACGGTGATGCCCACTGCCATAATGATGAAATCATGAGCAAATGCCTCCAGCTTATCATAAACAGTTCCTGTCCCTGTGGCAGTGCTGTAGATTCCTCCCGCCGACTGTGCGATCATAAAGAGGCTCTGGATGGTTCCAGTGACAGCGGGAATCAGACTTAAAACAGCAACAACAGTTGCTGTGATTGGTCCTCCCAACATTGACACGCTGATGCCAATGGCTGCGCTGACAGCCATTGCAGAGGCAGTCAGTTCCAGATCCTCCAGTGCTTCCTGCAGTCCGCTTACCACCCCCCTGCCAACACTCATGCCCACATTTGCCCAAAAAACCAGTCCTTTATCACTCATCGTGATGCTGCTATGGTCTGGATCTATATTTGCAAAACGGGAATCTCCTACATTTTCAAAGTGGGCAGTCTGCCCACTGCCCATAAAGGCAATGACGAAATTTTCACTGGAAGCAAAGGCTGTCCTGTCCCCTCCCTGGTTGAAGTTCCCCCACAGTTCCATGCGCCCATTCCGCAGCATGCTCTCATGATTCATATAGGACTGAGTTTCAAAATTCCCCTTTACCTGCAGCAGGTCATCTGACTGGATCATCTGCAGGATGCTGTCGCAATGCAGTATATAGTTCCCGTCCACACACAGTGTCCCATGGTCCAGGTTGACCAGTCCATCCCATTGTTCCAGATTCCCACCACCGGATATACGGAATTCGTATCCGTTACAGTCAAAATAGGTGTCATGCATCGTAATAATACCGGAAAATTCCTCATCCTGAGTCAATGTGACTCTGGATTTATATAAATCTAACATACCATTAGACTGGATCTTGGAAAAACCTATGATCTGGTCTGCTTCCAGGGAAGCTCCCCTAAAATCTACTCCGGCACTGGACTGCATATCAATACAGGCAGCTTTTCCAAACAGTACATCATTCCGTACCTTCACGGTCTGGATCTCATCCCCGCTGAATACTACCTTTGTCTTATCCAGACACAGCCCAAAGGAAAAAGTCATATCTTTCAGGGTCAGATCTCCCCGTACTTCCAGCGTGCCTCCGGTATACCATCTGCTATAATCTATGTTATCACAGGCGCTGATATAATCCCCCTCTGCCAAGAAGCGGCAGCTTTCCCGCCCCCGCATACTCACACCGCCGTTCTTTTTGATACGGGTATCTCCTTTTACCTGGATCAGACCTTTCTCTATCTCCG
>CAMWKN010000311.1 GCA_947174825.1 uncultured Clostridium sp. | reverse complement strand
ATTGCTTTATTTGGGCTTCCATAATTTCCTGACGTTTCCTGGCATACTGGGTGTAATTCCCCTGATACATCCGCCCATGGGTCTGCCGCAATTCAATTACCTTGGTCACAATTTTATCCAGAAAATAACGGTCATGGGCTACAATTAATACTGCCCCTGCATAGCTGGATAAATATCCTTCCAGCCAGGCGATAGCACTGATATCCAAATGATTCGTCGGCTCGTCTAAAATAATCAGATCCGGAGCCTGCAAAAGCATCTTCGCTAAAGCAACACGGGTTTTCTCCCCACCAGATAAAGTGTCAACCGGCTTGGAAAATTCTTCCTCCAGAAATCCCAAACCCTTTAAGACGCCCACTAATTTACTCTGATAAGCATACCCATCCATCTGCTCAAACTGATGTCTGGCATTGTCATATTTTCGAATCAGTTCTTCTAACTCTCTGCCCTCACATTCCTCCATGCGGGCAGACCACACATTCATCTGCTGCTCCAGTTTCGGAATCTCCGGTTTGGCATCCTGCATTTCCTCAAAAATTGTCTGTCCCGACTGGTACTCCTGATTCTGCGCCAGATAGCCTACCGTAATATCCTTTCCCAGTATGACCTCTCCCTCATCTGCCTGCATCTGATCCATAATAATCTTCAAAAGGGTAGACTTGCCGGAACCATTAATTCCCACAATGGCAGCTTTTTCCTGCTCATTAATATGAAAAGATATATCCGATAAAATCACATCTGTACTAAAAGCTTTACTGATATGACTGCATTGTAAAATCATCCTGTTCTCCTATACTATTAACACACTAATACTAAAAAAACATCAACCCCTACAGGTTTTCGATTGTGAGTAGGAAACAACATACTTACTATTGTTTCTGTAGATGTTCTTCGACGATGTGCCCAAACACACATCGTCGATTTTAGAACATCTTCTCACACTTGCATACGATTGATAGAAGCATTCACCCTCTGATATACCTCAGCCGGATTCACACCAATATGAAATTCCCCGTCTTCATATAAAATTCTTCCATTTACCATGGTCATCTTCACATTCTGTTTACTACCGCTGTAGACTATATTTTTGGCAATATTGTTCAGTGGCTGCATATTTGGCTGCTGCAGATCAATCATAATTAGATCCGCATATTTCCCCACTGTCAGCGTATCACAGTCTGGCAGACACATGGCATGGGCACCACCAACGGTTGCCATCCGCAATACTTCCATGGCATCCATAGCTGCGGCATCGGGTATAGACAATTTCTGCAAAGCCGTTACCAAAAACATCTCCCGAAACATATCCAGACAATTATTGCTGGCAGAACCATCTGTACCGATGGCAAGACCAATGCCCTGATCCAGCATCTTCTGGATCGGTGCAATACCACTGGCTAATTTCATATTAGATGCCGGATTGGTTACCACCCAAATCCCTTTCTCTTTGCAGATCTGCATATCCTCTTCCGTCATATGAACGCAATGAAAGCCACCACCACCATATTCCAACATGCCTAACTGGTCAAACAACACTGTTGGGGTAATTCCATATCGTTCTATACAGCCATCCACTTCGTTTCTGGTCTCCGAATTGTGGGTGTAAATTGGTGTCTTATACCTCTGGCTCAGCGCTGCCAATTCCTCCATAATGGATTTTTTCGTGGTATACTCTGCATGAAATCCCAACTGGTAGGATATCAATGGATCGTAGTCATTGAAGCGCAGATACTCCTCTTCAATCTCTGAAACCGTACCACCAAAATCATTAATGCTTCCGCATAAAACGGTGCGGAAGCCCGTATCTTTGGAGGCTTTGGCATTGGCCTCATTAAACATGTACATGTCGAAATTGGCAGTAATCCCACTGGTCAGATATTCCATATTTGCCAGAATCGCACACCAATATACGTCATCTGCCGTCAATTTAGCCTCCATCGGGAAAACCCGTTCAAACAACCATTCCTGCAAAGGAAGGTCGTCTGCAAAGGAGCGCAGAAATGTCATGGCTGAATGGGTATGAGCATCCTTAAATCCCGGCATAACCACATTTCCCTGTGCATCAATCTCCCGATCCCACTTTTCCGTCTGATCTGCCTGTTCCGGTCCCACATAAGTAATACGCTCCCCATCAATCTGAATCTCACCCTCAATCATCTCTGCCCCCTGTTCCATCGTCAGAATCCGGGCATGATATATTCTGATTTTCATAGACTACCTCCCTGTCTGTTCCTTTCATTTGCCATTCCGCTAATCGTCATTCTATTCAGACACACTCTGCAAACATCCCTGCTGATTTTCTACCAAATATCGCTATCCTTTCTACAAGGTATCATGAATCGCCCGTATACTCTCTGTAACCAGACGTTTAAACAATGGCGCCACCCTGTCTGCCGTCTCCTGCACCTCTTTATGAGTCAGCGGAACCGGTGAAATGCCACTTGCCAGATTGGAGATACAAGATATTCCACAAATCTTCATTCCCATATGATTCGCTGCAACTGCCTCACAAGCCGTACTCATTCCCACTGCATCGGCTCCGATCATACGGCACATACGGATTTCTGCTGGCGATTCATAATTAGGACCCGACAGTTGGATATACACCCCCTCCTGAAGAGGGATATCCTGCTGCATCGCTGTTTTACGGATAATTTTCTGTAAATCCTTATCATAGATATTGCTCATATCTGGAAAACGCACCCCCAGCTCATCCATATTCGGTCCAATCAATGGCGACGGAACAAAATCGGAGATCTGGTCACGGATCAACATGAAATCCCCCGCATGGAATTACCCGTTAATACCTCCAGAGGCATTGGTCAAAAACAAAACTTTCGCCCCCATCAGCTTCATCAGACGAAGGGGCAAAACCACATCAGACATGGCATAACCTTCATAATAATGCACCCGTCCTTTCATACACACCACTGGTACCTGATCCACATACCCAAAAATATATTTTCCCTGATGCCCTGGCACAGTAGACACTGGAAAGCCTTCCATATCATGATAATCCAACTCGGCAACCACCTGAATATCCTGCGCATAATCTCCCAAACCGGAACCCAACACCAATGCTACCTCTGGAGTAAAATCAATCTTCTCCTGAAATCCTTTGTAACACCGCATTAATTTTTCGTATACTTCGCTCATATTCTTCACTCCTCTATCTGCTTTAACTGAATCCGCACTATTTTACCTACACGCATAGCATCGGCATAAGCCAACAGACGATCCATCTGATTTGTCCCTCTCTGCAAAAAGCGGTCAATAATCAACTGCAGCATTTCTTCCCCCACATCTGCACGGAAACGAATAGCATCACAAACACTTCGCTCTACACCATATACACGGATAGTCCCATATGGAGTGTCAATTTTTTGAAGATCCTGCTCAAATGCCAAATCAGAATAATAATGTCTGCATACTGGAAAATTCAGTTGCATTCGGGAACGATCTGTCTTGAGTGTAGCAATAGACAGTTTTTCCGTCTCCACATCAATTAGTCCATGATAATAACAGGCGCTATCCGCACAAATCACCGCTCTGGGATTCACACGACATGCCTCAATCATCCGATAGTTTTCCGGTTTACCATTTTTGGTATCAATCAACCAATAATGCCCATGGGAAACCCGCTCCACAATTCCCTTATTAACCAATTCCCTAATCTGTACCGTAGTAATCTTAGCCTCCTTTAAGGCAGAAGCACTGAGATAACCATTTGCCCCCTCAAATAATTCAATCGCTTTCTGATATGTGTTTAACAGCATATTCCTCCTCCTTTCCTAATGTGCTGCCAAGAGACCATATTGACACATAGCCTCTGACACACGGATCACGTTC
>CAMWKN010000310.1 GCA_947174825.1 uncultured Clostridium sp. | reverse complement strand
AAATTATCTGCAATTTGTTGATAGTTTTAGGTATTTATATCTAATATGCTTTTTATACCCCCCCCCCCGTATATTTATGTCCAAAATCTCATTCATCCAATCTAATTGCCGCAACAGCTCTTTCCCTTTTAAATCATCATCACTTATATGAAAAGCCTCAAAATGTAATCTTAACGCATGCCCGAATTCTCCTTTCCTGCACTGTGGAAAATATAGATTCATGCCATATACATTGGGAACAATAACACAATTGCTTCCCTCCTTCAGTTTTTTTCTTACCTCAAATGCACTTGGAAGTCCTCTGGCATTCCGCTCATTAATATCCTGTGCTATAAACAAATCGCAGCCTTTCATTGCCGCTTCCGTTGGAAAGCATTCTCCCTCTGTATTGTTGACATAGTACAGTCTCGTATTATAGTTCCTTGAAAATTCTAAATTCCCTTTTAAATATTTTTCTATAGCTACCATATGACAGTTTCCGTATAAAACCGCTAACTTTTTATCCCCATATAAATCTGACCGGATAAAATTATCAAATTCAGTAAGTCCGTTTTTCTTCAAATGCCCACTTATCTCATTCCAAATACCTACATCACCTACACATACCACAATATAATGCTGCCTTAGGCTCTCTGTATCTTGCGGACTACGAACTTCTATCCCATGAAATTCATGCAATGTTTGATATCTTATATCTATGGCATACAAAATATTTATTTTATGTCTCCATGCCCAATAAAATTTTTCTCCTTCCAATCCGCATCCCCATATTACAATATCCCGTCTTGATTCTTTACCCATATTAAATCATCCACTCCTCTTTTACAGGCTGTGTTGATACTGCCCATGGAAAACGCTCCTCCACTCCACAAAACTTACACTGTTCAACAGGCTTCCGGTCCAAATTATCAATTATCTCTTTCCAATCGTTTTCTCTGTTGTATATATCTATTCCTTCTTCAAAATGCAGAGAAATATTATAATGTTTGAAAAAATAATTGCCCAATGCCGAAAACGGACACTTATATATCTTCCCATTCCGCAGAAAATGGCATCCGCTTTCCCTGCATGTGCGCTGTGCTTCCCAAGGGTCATTATCGCCTGATACATCTATGTTTTTACCAAATGTGGCTACCGCTTGGCGCATTTCGAAATGAATTCCATAGCCGGTTAAAATCTCCCTGATTTTTTCTTTCATCGGCGTTACGGGAGGATACTCCGTAATGCTGACATATATGTTGTTCTCCGCCAGAAAACGCATCCGCTCAGGTGACTGCTTGGGAATCAGAATGCCATTTGTGACCAGCTGTATCACTGTCGCCGGCATATATTTCTCAAGGCAGTTGATATATTTTTCCAAATCGCTGCTCAGAAATACTTCTCCTCCCAACAAATTGAACTGTACAATATTGATTTTTTTGGACAGATATTGAATGTCCCTTTCAAAATCTTCAAATGCCACTTCACTCCCATTTGTAAAAATATTTGAGAAATGGCTGCATCCCTTACAGTTCAAATTGCAGTAATCTACAACGTTTGTTTCCAATATAGACAGAATCGGGAGGTTTTCATTAACATTTTCACTCCATATAATCTGACTGTCCTCCCATATATTATCCTCTAAAGCAGCTCCATATCTATATGCCAAATTGGAAATAATTCCGATTTTTCCAATCCCTAATCCCTTAAGCTCCTTTATTGCACTTACTCCATTCATAAAGGCTACTAATACAGCCTCTACATCACCCGAAAATTTTTCCTTAAACGATTTCGGACTTACCACAGGGATTCCGGACACCTCTTCCAGTTCATCGGCACGTCTGTCTATCACGCATTTGACCTGAATATTTGAGTTGTTCATTAACTGCCGTATTACAAATTTACCAAACTTTCCGGCTCCCCATACCGCAATACCCATGATGCTACTCCTCCTGCAATATCTGCTCAATATTAATTACTTCAATCTCCTCACAACCTCCCGATATATCAGAGAAGTGCATACTGCTACAATCTGAACTTTTCCGATAATATCTTCCGGCTGTCTGATTTTATATTCCTCTGCTACCTGCAATCCTCTGTTTCCAGAATATGCTGCTCCTGCATGCTCACATATATCTGCTTTTTGAAAATTTCTCAAAATATCTGATGTAGCATCTTCAGAAGCCTCATTAATGCATATTACCTCAAAATTCATATAAGTCTGTTTTAGTAAATTCTCTAAGGTTGCATCTAAATATTTTTCCCCCTATATACTGGCATAATTACTGAAATATCCGCCTTATTCAATCAGATTCACCTCCTTTCTGATGAGGAATCAATAATCCATTGGAACCAAGCTCCACTTGCGTTTTGGGCATATACTTTTTCAGGCAGGATATGTAATTCGTCAATCTGTCACTCATCAATACTTCGCCGCCTAACAGATTAAACCGAGAAATAAATTCTTTTGTTGATAACTGCTTTATATCCCGTTCAAATATCTCGAAGGGAATCTCACTCCCTTTAGGAAACAAATTAGAAAAATAAATACACCCCTTACAGTTCATATTACAGTAATCGACTACGTTTGTTTCTAACGTATTCATAAAAGCCTTATTAAGTACATCATCATTCCATATGATATTGGTATCCTGTTCCAGAATATTCCGAAAAGAAAGTTTAAATGCATATACTCGTTTATGAACCAATCCAAACCTTTTAATCCCAAGACATTTCAATTGATTCAAAATCATAATGCTACCAACAAATGCTACTAAAACAATCTCTGTATTTATGGCATACTTTTCCATATACGTCGCAAGACTGACAACAGAAATCCCCTCAAACGCATTTGGGGCACCTTCTTGTACACTGCTATCAATAAAGCAATTAATTCGCATTCCATCATTTCCTTTTAACTGCGAAAACACATATTGTCCAAACTTTCCAGTTCCCCATATTGCTATATTTATTATTATCCTCCTCGTGACATGCATTTTATACTACAAAAGCATCTCAAATCGGTATCCTCTCACATTGCAAACTTATCATTTACAATCGCAAAATTTATAGTATCTATCAGTTCTTCATTAATAATCAGTCTGTTTTTGAAGCCTAGTTTTCTTGCAGTTTCTTCCATTTCATCAGATATTCTCTTTTCGCCGGCAATAACTAATAGTGCCTTATCTTTTCTGTCAAGGTATTGATTAATACAGTAAATTTTTCTGCCCCTCGCCGTTCCCTCCGGCTTCTCGCTGCTGACTGCAAAACCGTGAAATTTTAAGTATTTCCTCGGTTCAATTAAATCAAATACAGATTTCCCAATATTTCCGGAGCCGTATATAACAATCCCTTCATATTTTTTCATTATCCATACGTATTCCCTTATCTTCTCGGAATATTTTTCTATATATTCTTTCATTTCCTCCATCGACTTATCCAAATAATAATTACTGCTTTTCTTATCTCTTGGCTCTAATATATTTGAGTCCATTTTTTTCAAAATATCATAAAGCTCCTGATTCCCATTCAGTATATGAATAAAAAAATATATTTTCCAGTTTTCTAATTTCAAGACCATATCTTTAATCAACTTCTCATAATTATGCCGTTTCGAAAAATAGACAATATCATAATAGCTCTTTGCAACATCACATATTACATTCATACTATCAAATCTGAGCTTTTTATCAAAATACCTTGCAACATATGCATCCTTTGGAGTCCCCCATATTTTATCCGCACATGACAGTGCCCTTAACATAAATACAGGATCCTGATGCCTGGCATACGGTGGAAAAGTAATCTTATTCTCCTTTAACATTTTATTACGTGTCTCTTATATACATCTCCTCGCCCACGTGACCTGTCTACATGTCGTA
>CAMWKN010000309.1 GCA_947174825.1 uncultured Clostridium sp. | reverse complement strand
TTCGCAGATAGTTCATCCATATTCCTGTAATAACTGCCGTAGAAAGGACAGCAAGCAAAGCATTCAACATCAAAACAGACCATGCCTGATTATGAATATTAAGAAACAGCCACAGAATCGGACCAGAAAAAATAGCCGTTTCTCCAATCACTTCGGTAATGGAAGGACATCGCAGATCCTTCAGGCACTCTGCCAGATCATCCTGCCATTCTTCTCCCAATGCATCAAACACCTCATTATATTCCTCTATCACAGCATCATTGCTAATCCCATCCTTACTAAGTGTCCGGCATAAATCCCGCTTGATCTCCAAATCCTGACCCAGCTCTTCCAGAGACTCCGCTTTTTCCAGCAACACCTCTTTGATTTCCGCTGGATTCATCTGCTGGATCTCCCGAATCTGTTCGATGGAAAAATCCAGAAATCGCAACAATCGGATCTTTCGCAGCTCCTGCACATTTTCCTCCGTATAGGACCGATAGGAATTCCCCTCATCCCTCTCCACCTGCAACAGTCCCTTGGATTCATAATGCCGGATACTTTTTGCTGTAAGACCTGTCAGTTTTTCCACATCTTTAATTTTCATAACCATCCCCCTAACTTTCCTCGGCTCATCATCCATTCTTCAGAAATCTCATGGATATGAAATCAGCTGAACCGTTCTTTATGATATCTGATGGCACAAATTTACACCTTAACCTTGGGGAAAGGTCAAGAAAAACTTGATAACTATTTGGACAACTCTAACAGGTCAGAAAAAGTTTCGATCTCCGATGCCGCTCCTTCCACCTTTCCAAACCCATAACCAGCATGAACAAAATCCACTCCTGCTTCAGCGGAAGCCTCCTGATCTCCTGTGGTATCACCCACATATACCGTATCTGCAGCTGTGATTCCATTCCGTTGCATGAGAAGTTGAATGTTTTCCCCCTTCCCCCTACCAGTATTGCCATAACACTCGGTATCTGTCACATAGGCTTCCAGATGGTTTTTTGCCAAAAACAACTCTATATAACCCCGCTGGCAATTGCTGACCACATAAAGCCGTTTTCCCTGCTCCTGTACCAGTTTCTCCATCGTATCTGACACACCCGGATACAAAAGTTCCAATTTCGTCTCCCGCAAGGCTCTCTGCTCATACTGACAGCAATCTTCCAGAAGTTTCTCGCAAACCTCCTGACTGACATCCGTAAATAACGACTCTCCAATTACATTCATGGGCTTGCCAAATAACTGCTGCAATCTTTCTGCCGTCACATGCACCTGACTTCTGCCATCTGCTATAATCGCCTCGTTCCACGCATCTGCGACTACATCTGTAGTATTCCACAGGGTTCCATCTACATCCAGTATCAGATTATTGATTTGTTTTTTAATCATCAGCATCTCCTCTAACTACAAATATACCAGTTTTTTCAATTGAAACAAAAATCTAGGGTAGAAATTTAGCAGCATACACTTGCACGCCACTATATATGAACATTTTTCCTATATCGTAACAAAGAGTTTCGCAAGCGAAACTCTAGCACCGCAAATGCGTCGCATCAGCGACATATTACATCTGCATTTGCGTGTGCATCCTGCCCGGAGGGTTATTTTACTATATAGAAATAGTCGTGTAACGACTACTTTCCTATATAGTAAAATAACTTGCAGGATCTTGCTGCAAGTCATTTTGGGGTTGGGCTGTTAAAAACAGTCAACAGTCTGTAGGGGAATCGAACCCCTGTTTTCGCCGTGAGAGGGCGACGTCTTAACCGCTTGACCAACAGACCTAATTTTGTCCGTGTTTTTCACACCAACAAATGATACTATACACTACCTTAGACAAAAAAGCAAGTATTTTTTTGGATATCTTAATCCGATGCTTATGTACCACTTGTTTCTTTATCGTGGTTAGGATTCTCCCCCACCATTCTAACCGCCTGAAACACACATGCCGTTATCTCTGCTTCCATCTGGACAGTATGAGCATCAAATTTATGCAGCATGGCTCCTGCCAAAGAACTGACATAACGTGCCGGAAGCCTGTTTAGTGCATAGGTGGCAATATCCATCCTGCACCTCTGGCACTGGCAGTAATCGGTTCCTTCCCAGATCTGATCAATCTTTCTTAATACAGTTTCCTCCATCATGTTAACTAAACCTTCCATGTAAACTCCTCCTTCGGTATTTGCTAAAATCCAAAATAGTCATCAATACCATTTGCAATTCCTTTTGCCATTTTTTTCTGAAATTTACTTTTCTGCATGTTTCGGTCTTCTGTCGGATTACTCATAAATCCCATTTCAATCAATGTCACAGGAATTTTACTCCAATTCGTTCCTGTCAAATCATTACGTACCACACACCCGCGATTACGAATTTTCGTCTTCTTACAATAAGCGGATAAAATTTTCTTCGTCAAACGATGTGATGACTTGCTTAACTTCCCAACATATGGATTAGAAGAAGACGGATATAATCCACTGGCTCCCTTGACACTAGAGGAAGTACTGCTATCCCCATGAAGCCGGATATAAATATCTGCTCCACTTTTATTAGCAAGCTTTGCACGTTGTTTATTAGAAATATTGACATTGTTCGAGTTACGAACCATATAAACCTCATACCCCCGGCTAGTCAATTCTTTTTTTAATTTTTTTGCCACACTTAGAGTCAGCTTATATTCTGGAACCCTGCTAGAAACACCGGTTGCTCCACCGGCAACTTTTGCCTTTTTGGTAGAAGATCCCGGTCCCATCGGCTCTGTACTGCTGTCTCCTCTCGCCTGATGCCCCGCATCAATTGCCACCTTTTTTCCATTGCTCTGTACAGCGGCTGCCTTACAAGGAAATTGCTGTAGCAACACCAAGCCTGCCGCCAAAAGTATCATCCATGATAACTTTGTCAAACCCAGCAAAGAAAACCGATTCTGTATCCCTCTCATAACTTCATTCCTCCTCATGAATAATCAGTTATTGAAAAGTACCAAACTTTGAGAATGGAAATATTCTCAAAACAGCCTTTCCTTCAATATTCTTTTTCTTGACAAAGCCAACCTCTTCATAACGGCTGTCCTGACTGACCTCTCTATTATCTCCCAATACAAAGAACTCATCATCCCCTACAGTCTGCGGTTCCTCCACGATACCAGCACGATGAATAGGATCCTTGCCAAAATTTTCTTCTAATACCTCGCCATTGATATATATATCACTGCCGATAATCTGCACCGTCTCTCCTGGCAAGCCAATCACACGTTTGATATAATATTCCTCATTGTCTCTGCCATATGGATAAAAGACAATGACATCAAATCGTTCTGGATTCTTGAAATGATAAGACACTTTTTCTACCAACAGGTTTTCCTGATCAATCAATGTGTTCATCATAGAATCACCATCTACGATAGTTCTCTGAATCACATACCGTGGAACCACCTTGACACATAGTACAATAATAGCAATATAGATAAGAGCTTCAACAAAAAATCCCCGTAACTTACGTTTGCGGTCTTGCTCTGGCGAAGTCCCTGTCTCTTCATCCTCTATCTCATCATGTTCTTCTTCATCCAGATCGTCTTCAAACCCAGATTCTTCCTGTAAACTGTCTTCTTCCATCTCGTCTGAATCATACTCTCTTTGCATCTCTCATGCCTCTCTTTCATCCTTCCAATGTGCCTGCTATAACAACCAGATAATGCCTAACTGTTGCACAACCAATTCATAAAACACATTGTTATTCTATTGATACTTGATGTAAAGAATATTGATTATTCTTCTTCAAAAGAGAATGTCTGCTCTGCCATCGCTTGATTCTCTGCTTCTTTAGCAGCCTTACGCTCCTCCACAGCAGCAGCTTCCTCTTCGCTTAAAATACGAA
>CAMWKN010000308.1 GCA_947174825.1 uncultured Clostridium sp. | reverse complement strand
AGATGGCATTGATGTAATGGATTTTATCCAGTTAAAAGGGCTGCCGTTTCAGGCTCTCTCACTTTTTAGTCAGGAAATGGTTAAAAACAGGGATTTGGAGGGAATTGTTACCCGGTTTAATACGGAGGTCAAAAATACCTCTCTCCAGTTGGATGCATCACAGGTTCAGATTACTGCATTTGGAGATGGGGTGGATGTGACGGATTTAAAACGGATGCGGCATTATTACATTGACGCTTCCGGTCGTTTGAAACTCATGGCGCAGTTTTATTATGCAACGGAGAATACCAAACTTGGAAATTACACCGTGGATCGCGGAATCTTTATTTGTGCTGTGATTGAGATATTTGGCAAAGCCTTCGAGGTACTTTTTTCGTTTCGTGAGGGGGAGGGATTGCTTGCCTATGCGCGGGTGCCGGAAATTAATCTGGGATTTCTAAAGATTGGGGCATCGGAATTTAGCCGTAGCAGTAGCTATACACTTCCTGTAGCAAAGGATAGTGTTATCACGCAGTTTGTCAATCCACAGAGTGACGGAATGATTTTTTTCCTCTCTGCTGATAAGAAAGAAATTTCCTTTTATTTTGATGGAATGGTGGAATTTCTGAAACTCTTTCGTGTGGATGCTCGGATTATCTTCTGTAAGGGCATGATTTCGTTAGATCTTAGGACGATCTGGTTAGGCATCTTTCGGATTACTCTCCAGATTCGAGTGGCTTATCAAAGCTTTCGTTCCGGACAATTTGCGTTCTGTCTGGTAGTTGATACATCTCCATTGACGGAAAAAATGACGACGGTTACCCGGAATATTGACCAGGCAGTGCAGAGACTGCGCAATAAAATCAACGATGCCACCAGGGAGATTGATCGGGCACAGGCACATGTTAATGAATTATACAGCGAGATTGCAAGTTTTGATCGAAAAATTCAGGAGTGTAAACAAGCGATCAGTAATGCAGGTTGGTTTAAACGGGTTATTGTGGCAATCGGCAAAGGAATCGAAATCGGTGCCTATGAGGTGGCAAAAGTAGGTATTTACGCCGCCATTGGTGTGGCGACAGCAGCACTCCAGGTAGCAAAGAAGACGGTGGAATTATCCGGCAAAGTCGGAGAGGGTGTCTTAAAGGCAGTGAAGGGAGTTATTCAGGGAGCAATGTCTCTGTTTTATCTTAATTATATCCGCTTATCTGCCAGAGCAGATGCCGGTTTGCAGGGAGGATCGGCTGATTTTGAGGCGGAGATAGGATTTGTAGCACTGGGTAAGACTTATCAGCTGAGCCAGAGGATTAGCAGTGGTGAGCTGGAGAAATCGAATGCAAACGTCTTTGATCAATGCATTAATAAGAGATTGGAAAGTGATTTGAATAATATAGAAAATGGTTCCTTTCGAAGCAACTGGCAGAAATACCGTCATGAAAATTACACTACGATGCAACATTGTAAGAGACTGGATCAGGCAAAAGAGCATTTGAATTCTTCCGTAGCGATGATGACCCGGATGCAGGATATCTATCTGGATGAATTTCAGTCACCGATGGAGGAATTTGATGAGATGAATGTGTCTGTCATGGATGCACTTGATCAGGCAGGAAATACACTGGACACTGGTGCCAGGGCAGGAGATGTATCGCAGCTTGCAAATGCTATGGGCGGTTTGAAAAGAAGTGTTGCCTATCAGGAGAAAAAAGGAGTATTTCGTGATGAGGAACTGGCAGAGACGAAGGAGCTAATTGCACAGTATGATGAGGCAAGGCTGCTATACGATAAAGTGGTGTCCAGTACAAATACGGTGCAAAAGCAACGGGAGAAGCTGGAGAAGTATCATGAGGCATCCCGGGAGGAGACCAGGAGATCCTGTGGAGAATGCGTAGTGAATGGAAACGAAGGAGATATGGCAGGAGTTCTCGCTCAGGTGGAGGAACAGATGTATGAAAGTTTTCCAGTGGACCGGAGTGGTGCTGTCTTTATTAATCTGTCCAGGGAACCGGTGATCCAGGAAAGTTTTGCAAAGGCAGAAAAAGAACTGGGGGCTACGCCATCGGCGAAAGTGCAGGCAATGCGAAGCAGGAGCCGGAAAGGCAGTTATGAGAGAAGACTATAAGGAGGGATGGAATGGAGCAGGAAATAAAGAAAAAAAGAAAGCCACTATGGTTGGGAATTCTGGGCATTCTGACTGCAGGTGCTGTGATTACTACAACCAATGGACTGCAGCGTGAAGGTGTTCGGGTAAAGCAATATGCAGAACTGGCACCGAAATCATATTGTACGGTGTTGGTCTATATGGATGGCAGTGATCTGGAAAGTGATTATGGGGCTGCTGCAGATGATTTGCAGGAAATGGAGCAGGCCGTCCAGGCTGCCGGAATGGATTCCGGATCGCTTCGGGTTGTGGTAGAAGCAGGCGGTGCATCCCAGTGGCAGTATGAGACGATGCAGAATAAGGAGTATGGCAGATTTTGTATTTCCAGCGAGGGGATACAGCAGGAAGAGGAATTGGAAATCAGAAATATGGGCAGTGCGGATACTTTGACGGATTTTATTAATTATGGTGTGCAGTCTTATCCGGCAGAGCATTATGGTCTGGTATTGTGGAATCATGGTGCTGGACAGATTGAGGGTTTTGGCAGAGATAATAACTTTGCAGCTGATTCCCTGCCGCTGGAGAGTATCAAGGATGCTATGGAAGCGTCTGCTATGAAATCGCCTTTTGATTTTGTCAGTCTGGATGCCTGCCTGATGGGAAATCTGGAATTGGTGTCCCTGTTAAGGGACAAGACAGATTATCTCATTGTCTCCGAAGAACTGGAACCACAGAATGGATATGATTATGATTGGCTTCGAGCGATCGGAAAGGAGAAGAAAGAACCTTCCGCTTTCTTTGGGAAAGCGGTGGGAGAAGCGATGTTATCCTCCTATGAGGCATCTTATGCTGACAATGATTATAAGCTGACGCTCAGTCTCATCGATGTAGATGCTTATGATGCCTTTCATGATACCTTCCATCAGGTAGTGGGAAGTGTTCTGGACCATGCGGATGAAGATCTGTACCGACAATTGGGGCAGATGCGGAAAGAACTACAGGGATTTGGCAGCAGGCAGGAGGGAATGGTATCCGAGATTGTTGATGTTATGGACCTGGTAGAAGTGATAGGAACTCTACAGGAAAATCAGGAGATATACAGACTGGCAGAGGAACAGTTCCAGAAGCTGGTGCCGGAAAAGGTTACCAAGGGGTATCAGGAAGAACCCTGTGGGCTGAGTATCTATCTTCCCAGTGGGGCAAATGAGTGGCTGCAAGATGATATGGCTGTTTATGATGGGATGTCCTTTTGCGAGACCTATCGGGAATGGCTCCGGCATTACCGGGATTATCTGATAAAAGAGAACAAAATGGAATGGCGGACTCCATCCAGAGAAAAGAAGAAAATCCGCTTGGATGTGGAACCGGATCAGATTGAAAACATTGCCGGAGCCTATCTTGCAACTTTTTGTCAGACGGAAGATGGAATATCCTATCTGCTTAGTACAGACAGCGATGTAATCATTAACCGGAACGGTTTCCTGGAAGCCAGACCGGCAGAGACTTATTGGGGCTTACAAGGGAAGGTACTCTGTCTGGTCGAGACATTGAATACCGAAGAATGCACGGAATATCATGCGCCTATTTTATATAATGAAGAACTCTGTATGATGATCGTTGGCTTCGATGAAGATAATCCGGATGGTGTAATTCAAGGGATTACACCAGTGGAAGTGTCCAAACAGGAGTATGAGATACAGGAGGGGGATCGTATTGTGCCGCTCTATCCTCTGGAGGATACGGTGGAGAAAGAGGAAAAGATTTACGACCAATCCTATTATATGGGAG
>CAMWKN010000307.1 GCA_947174825.1 uncultured Clostridium sp. | reverse complement strand
GTTCTGAGACATCCTTGGTTCCCGTCTTACCCATAATATATTGTACCTGTCTTGCCCGTTCTTCTCTGGAAAGTTTCTTTAATTCTGCCACAAACTGCAGATATTCCCGCACTCTCAGATCCGGATACAATGGGGGGATCTCTGGTAAATAGCCTATGTTCCTCTTTGCCTTTTCTGGATCATCATTAATGTCCACACCATCCACCAAAATCGTTCCTTCTGTCGGTGCAATATAGCCGGTAATCATATTCATCGTTGTTGATTTTCCAGCGCCATTTGGTCCCAGAAAACCAACAATCTTACCGCTTTCCACCGTGAAGCTCAGATCATCGACAGCAGCATGGCTGCCATATCTCTTCACTAGATGTTTTACCTCAATCACTTTCTTTTCCTCCTAAACATACGTTTATCCTATGGATTTTCTACAATCCACCTTCTGGCTTTTCTGCCTACACAGAGCAACCAGATATTACTATAGCACGAGTTTGTGTACAAAGCGTGTTTTAAAAGGAAATCAGGGCAAGTTCATTCCACCTGCCCTGTCAATTATTCAAAAATCCACTCTATGCAATGGCTCCAGCCTGATTACATATGCTCCGGCTCCGGATAATCCACTCCAAAGGTATCCACCGTTACCTCCAACATAACCTGTGGCTCCACCGGACGGTCGCCAGGATCCGTGCTTGTCTCCGCAATGGCATCGACCACTTCCTGTCCCTCTGTCACCTTACCAAATGCGGCATAGGCCCCATCCAGATGTGGGGAATCCTTATGCATGATAAAAAACTGAGATCCAGCAGAATCTGGCATCATAGAACGTGCCATAGACAGAACCCCCGCTGTGTGTTTCAGATTATTTTCAAAACCATTCTGTGCGAATTCTCCCTTAATAGAATAGCCTGGACCACCGGTACCGATACCATCCGGATCTCCACCCTGGATCATAAAGCCTTTGATCACACGATGAAAGATTAATCCGTTGTAAAATCCTTTCTGAATCAAAGTAACAAAATTATTGACAGACTGAGGTGCAATCTCCGGATA
Organism: uncultured Clostridium sp.; assembly: GCA_947174825.1. The sequence goes on along the minus strand of CAMWKN010000307.1, from coordinate 2,836 downwards.
TAACTCCAGAGTAATGGTTCCTGCTGTGGTTTTCATTGTAACAATTGGATTTTGTGCCATAATAATATCCTCACTTTCCTATTCCCATAAAAAGGGGACAATGAATCTATGCATTGTCCCCCTAATTATGTACCTATGTATCACTAACCAATTACTTTCTTTACTGCTTCTAATACACGATCTGCCTGGAATGGTTTTACAATAAAGTCCTTCGCTCCATTCTGAATCGCCTCAATAACCATTGCCTGCTGTCCCATGGCAGAACACATGATGACATTAGCTCCACCATCCACTTCTTTGATCTTCTTCAATGCCTGGATACCATCCATCTCTGGCATTGTGATATCTAAGGTAACTAAATCTGGTTTTAACTCGGCAAACTTCTGTACGGCAATTACACCGTTCTCTGCTTCGCCTACAACGTTATAACCTCCTTTTGTCAAGATATCTTTTACCATCATTCTCATGAAAGCAGCATCATCAACAACTAAAATATTATTTCCCATGGTCATTCTCCCTTACAATATAGTATCAACTCTATATATGCTGAATCATTTGTACCAATACAATTCAACATCCTCTTAGAGCCATTATAACTTTTTTATTTTGCTGTGTCAAGAAAAAGCGGATCGTCTTGTGAAAAAAATACTCTTTTTTTCCTCCAAAGCTACCACAATTTTCTATCAAAAATACTTACGGCTTCCCCAGAGATTATTTTGTTTCAAGTCAATATATTCCCCGTATGCTTTTTCCAAAATCTGCTTTTCATTGGAAAACTTTAACAAATGATATGCCTCGTGGAATTTGTAATACCCAGAATCCACAAAATACTCCTCTCTCTGTGGCTTGCTGTAATAACTTTCTCCCATCATCAGATACCAATGCACATCTTTTACCACGGTATCCGTAGCTGTATTAAAGGAATACTGGCTCTTGCCAACATAACTGATGATACTGGCATCTGCACCACTTTCTTCCTTCACTTCCCTCAATGCAGTTTCCTTATATTCCTCACCCTCTTCTACAGTTCCTTTGGGCAGTACCCATCCTTCGTAACGATTTCTGTAATTCTTATACAAAAGTAATATCTTACCTCTGAAAATCACCACACCGCCACAACTGGTTGCCTCAATCATTGCATATCCTCCCCTGTGTGGTCTTTGATCCAGATGATGCTGTTTATAGGTCTCTAATCCTCCTGCATCATCAAACTACAGAATAGTATACTCTTTTTTTGCACAAAGTGCAAACCATTCATTCAATTTCAATTATTTTACATATTCCTGGAACATTTTTTTGGCAATTGGCACAGCATATCTGCTTCCTGTACCAGCTCCCTCCACCACAATACTAACAGCAATCTGAGGATCCTTCGCCGGCGCATAACCCACATACCATGCATTGGTGGTTCCCTGGGCATCTACCTCAGCAGAGCCGGTTTTTCCAGCCGAGCGATAGGACAATCCTTTGAGAGAAGTTGCCGTTCCCTCCTGCACCACAGCCTCCATCAGCTCCTGCATCCTTTCTGCCACTTTTTCCTCTACAACCCTGCCTAAGGATTCCGAATCGTACTGTTTCATAATTCTGCCATCTTCACTTTTAATTTGATCCACCACATACGGCGTCATCATAACCCCATCGTTAGCAATCATGGCACAGATCATGGCATTCTGCAGTGGCGTTACCAATGTTTTCCCTTGTCCCATGGCAGTCTGGGCAATTTCTGCTCCATCGGAATTCTGGTTCAATGCAAATTTCCCCTTATTATGCTCAAAGTCCACCGGCAATGCCTTATCAAAATACAGTTTGCCGCACAGTTTCCGAAAAGACCCTATGTTGAGATCCATTCCAATCCCCGCAAAAGCCCCATTACAGGATTCCGCAAAAGAACTTGTCAGGTTTAATTTTCCATGCACCTCTCCGGCATAGCAGTTAATCTTGGTCCCGCCATATTTTGTGCTGCCTTTACAGCGATATTGATAGTCACCATAATCTTTCGGATGCTCCATCAAATACTCCATAGCAGTAACCATCTTAAAGGTGGAGCCTGGTGTATATAGCCCCTGTGTAGCACGGTTAATCAGACGGGATTCCTCATCGGAGTAACTGGTTAGTGTCTTCCAGTCCTTAGAAACCGTGTTGGGATCATAGGCGGGAGTAGATACCATCGCCAGTATCTTACCACTGGAGGGTTCCAATGCCACCACAGCACCTCGTTTCCCTTCCAATGCCTGATAAGCCGTTCTCTGCAAATCCGCATCCAATGTGGTAATCACATCATCGCCTTGGTTTTTCTTGCCACGTAAGGTATTTCCCAACTGTTTGACTGGATTATCGTGGGAAGTCAATAAGGGATAACATTGATTCAATTCAATTCCAGTCAGGCTATGGGAAGTTCTCCCCACCACATGGCAAAAGGCCCTGCCCTCCGGATAGGATCTGCTTTCCTTTCCCGATTTGCTCACTCTGGTTTCTGCCAACACATCGCCGTCTGCTGATAAAATACTTCCCTTGATGACACGCTCTGCCAAAAGCTCCTGTCTGGGATTATGGGAATTATTTATCACTTCACTACTGTCAAAAGCCAGAAAATAAGCCAGATATCCTGCCATAGCCATAAACACGGCTACCACGCCATAAGTAAGATATAGAATCTGACGGTTTCCCCGCTTAAGTTCTTTTTCCTGCCGTTTTGCCTCTAGACGCTCTGCCCGTGTCTGCTTTCTGTTCCGCCCATTTTTTCTTCTTTTTGGACTGTCCTGACGGCTCTCCTTCTGTCTCATCCGGCTCCTCCTCTCTGAAATTTAATACATACATGCCCTGAATAATAAAGAAC
>CAMWKN010000306.1 GCA_947174825.1 uncultured Clostridium sp. | reverse complement strand
GGCATACGAGATGTAGAGAGGTCTCGTGGGCTCGGTGATGGGTATAAGAGACAGCACCCACACATCTGCCAGCCGATCCTCAAACACATTTGCCACCCTGCTGTTCTGAACACGCCGGCAGGCATATACATCTCCCGTCGGCAGAATCGTCAAATGGCAGTTTCCACAGTTACATCCCCCATAAATCATGCCCTCCTCTGCATCCTCCGGTATCGTAAACTCTCCTGTCTCATACTCATACAGAGTCCAGAGATGGTCCTTTTTATTGAAATATGTTTCACAGCCAGCCGCCTCATACTCCTTGAATTTCTTATCGCAGACAGCAAGCAGTTCTCTATATTCCATCGGTGTCATGCCGGTGTCCTTTTCTTCACTGGTAGGGCAATATCTGGCAAAAGCAAAGACATCTGCTTTATGCGCAACTACTGTATCAATAATATCCGGTATTTCCTTTATATTCGTCCCTGATACCGTGGTCATAATGACAGCGCGGATACCCGCCTTTTTCAGACAGCTTATTTTTTCAAGGGTAGTGTCAAAAGAGCCAGGCTTGCGAAACCAGTCATGGGTTTCCCTCATACCATCAATGGAAAGCTGGTATTTCTGACAGCCATAATTCCACAGACGCTTACAAACTTCATCGTTTAAGTGAAAGGGATTCCCCAAAATCGTAAATGGAATCTCCTTGCTTTTTAACAATTCCAGCAGCCTCCAAAAATCCGGATGCAGAATTGGATCGCCCCCTGTTATATAAAAATAGGGAAGCCGATTATAAACTTCACAGAAATCTTCACAGTTTGCCACAACCTCCTCCATCTGCTCCCATGACATAGAATCCAGTTGTTTACAATTGTTTTCCGAAAAAATATAACAATGCTTGCACCTCTGGTCGCAATCATCTGTAATATGCCACTGAAAAGCAAAATACTGTTTCGCTGTTTTTTTGCATTTTTCCATCGTAAATGTCTCCCTGTCACTGATTATTCATTTTTTATCGAATAGAAGGATTTTCCTATTCGATAAGAAAGAATGTGCCAATGGCACATTCTTGCGCTGAGCGCGGTCGCATAAGCGACATCTTCTTTTCGCGCGAGTGCGCATCCCGCGGAGCGTTTTTTATATGATAGGAATAGTCCAGTATGGACTACTTTCCTATCATATAAAAAATCCCCGGCAACCACTTTTCTATCAATATCAGAAATTGCCGGGGCAAAACTTAGGTGAATAGCAAAATAATTACTTATCACCTGCTCCACAGGCAGAACCGCATGCTGCTGGTTTCTCCTCTGGCTTGTCACCGGAACCACAGGCAGAACCACATGCTGCTGGTTTCTCTTCCGGTTTGTCACCGGAACCACAGGCAGAACCACATGCGGAAGAAACCTCTTCTGCCTTCTTATTCCATCCGAAAAGATTTGAAAGTGCCATAGTTTTACCTCCAAAAATGTATTCAGTGAGCTTCTTTTGCTCCCTGTACCTATCATTTTACAAATTATTTCCAACTCCACAAGTACGCACTTTTCAGTAACTTAGGTTACCTTTTGGTAACTTTTGTGTATTTTGGGAATTAATGAATAATAAAATTAGAAATTTTTAATTTGCTTAAATTACAAAATGCTGAAACTTTCAAATAGATTAGTAATGTATGATAGGTCTATTTTTTATATTTTTTTAAGCCCATTATCAGTAAGCGAATTGTTACAAAAAAAATAACAATGTAAATCACTGCACTTGAAACAGCAGACAATATAAGCATATCATTACCATTTGATTCCGTCCGCTCCACCATTATCAATGTATTTTGAAGTGTAAGAATGGAAACCAGCGCATCAATAAAGTTAATTGTCCTGAGTTCCGCAACAAGAACATTCCCATCTCTGTTGCGCCTTTGTTTCTGAATATGAACAGACGCCATTGTGATCTTATAAGATGTGTAAGTTGCCATTGTAATTGCAGGAATCAACCCCATATTTACCGGCTTTTCTAAAATGACCATTAATGAAATGGGGAGTATTAACGCCAGATTTAGCAACAGAAGCATAAGGGAACTAATGACAGCAGTTTTATACCTGTGATGTACCCTTTCCTGCTCATCCCTTGCCATATTTTTCTTTTCAGTTAATAGAATCATTCCCCGAATTGCAATAAGAAACAGATAAAAAACACAAATACTTCCATGCCATACCGACAGAAGATGGATACCTAAAAAACCGTTATATAAAGCAAACAGAATCGTGGCACCTAAAGAAATTACGGAACTTGCTATCGTCTTGAAAGCGTAATCCTTCTTCCATTTTTCGATCATTGTCTTTATTTTTTTACTTATCGTAGTATTCTCCATATGTTTTTCCTTCAGTCCCTTTTGTTGGTCTGACACATTCTTCTATGATAGTCGCTATTGTTTCGACAGAATCAGAACAATCGTTATTCAGCCATTCCTTGATTATGGCTGTAATCCCTTCTATGTAGTACGTAATATAATACTTCCAAAATGCGGCTGGAACTCCGAACTTCTTTAAAATCGGTTCAAGAATATATTTTTTTAAATTCCTATAGCGTGCATTTGACTGCATACTATGCGGATTTCTAAAGGCGGCACGATAAACCTTTTTGTTGTCACTGATAAACTGGAGATATGGTTTTAGATAATCCCCTGTAATCAGAACAAGGTCTTTTAATTCACTGCCATTTATCTTATCCCAAATAGCTTGTGTGTCTTGTGCAAAATAAGACAAGAAGCGTGTGTCAACACATTCCATTGCTTCATTTACTAAATCGGCAATCGTCTCATAATGCAGATAAAATGTTGACCTATTCACTCCAGCTTTTTCACAAATTTCCTTTACGGTAATATACTCCAAATCCTTTACCTCCAGCAAATCAACCAGCGCCTCGTCCATACAGAGGGCGGTATTGAAGTACTTGCTTTCCGATTTATTCATGTGCTACCGCCCCCTTCTTTTTGTCATTTGCTTTCTGCGCTGATTTCTTTTGCAAGCTGTATAATTTCAAAAGCATACTGTTTCTTCCCACTTTCAAGTAGTTTTTTATAAATCGGATAATTGACGCTAATACCGCTGATGCCTATAATGCCTACGATAATTCCAACAGTCATCATAAAAGCACTTCCGTCCCCGATTACTTTCATGGACAGGCACATCCCTGCGCCAAGCACAAGTGCCATAATCACTCCGAAAGTATAAGCAAAGATATTCGCTTTGCTTTTGGCCTTTCTGTCCAGTTTTTTCAAAGCAATCACTTTAGAAGTATCCTTTGGTGCATATTCGTTAGCAATTGCTTCTGCATAAATCTTGTCTGTGTTCATAGTAATTCCTCCTTTAAAATATTTTTTTCCTTAACGGATACTGTAATTATAGGAGATATATCTACATAACTGAACAACACTATTTCGATTCTGTGTCGATTTCAAAATTTTCTCAAATTAGCTATTTTATTATACTCTCCCCCTCCAACTAAGTATAGTGGTACTATGCAAATTAAAGGCCCACTGAAAATTTTTATGTAGATAATTTTCAGTGTACTTCCAATTTATAATTGAAAAACCTATCGCATTACATTATAATTGAATGTAACATTCTATTTTGAAGTAATGAGAGAAACGGAGGATTTCGTGATATGACAAAGGAAGAAATGCCTGATTGCCCCGTAGCAACAACAGTCCAGCTGATTGGCAGTAAATGGAAACTACTGATTATGAGAAATTTACTTATCCGCCCATGGCGTTTTAATGAACTAAAAAAGAGTCTGGAAGGCATCAGCCAAAAGGTGCTGACTGACAGCCTACGGGCTCTGGAAAAAGACGGGATCGTTATCCGGACAGTATATCCGGAAGTGCCACCCCGTGTGGAATATTCTTTAAGTGAATTGGGGGAATCTATGCG
>CAMWKN010000305.1 GCA_947174825.1 uncultured Clostridium sp. | reverse complement strand
ACCGGCATGGGCACCCTGACTGATGGCATCCTCGGTAGCCATGGCTAATAAGGTAACCTTGCCGCCTTGATCTGATGCCAGAACTACCACACCATTGCCGATTTTCTCCTTCATCTGGTCACCCAGATTCCGCAAACCATTCATATCTACATCCGGCACATACATTGCCAGGAACTTCATGCCATGAATCTCTTCGATCTGGCTGTCAATATCTCCTGCCGCCTCATTTGCCAGCTTTGCCTTTAATTTTTCATTTTCACTTTGCAGCGCTTTGATTTCTTCCTGCATACTGTGAATCTTTTTCTCCAGATTGGCTGGTTCTGCCTTAGCTGCCCCGGCAGCTCCCCGCAATTGTTCCTCAATCTGGGCATAATAACGGATCAGTCCTTTGCCTGTCAATGCCTCAATACGACGAACTCCGGCTGCTACACCGCTTTCTGATATAATCTTACAGAATGCAATGGCTCCGGTATCCGGTACATGAGTACCACCACAGAGTTCCACACTGAAATCGCCCATGCGGACTACTCGGACTGTGTCTCCATATTTCTCTCCAAATAATGCCATAGCACCAGTCTGTTTTGCCTCTTCTAAGGTCATTTCATCCGTGACAACCGGCAGTGCTGCAGCAATCTGCTCATTGACAATATCTTCTACCTGCCGAATTTCCTCTGCTGTCATGGCAGAGAAATGAGAAAAGTCAAAACGCAGACGTTCTGCGTCTACATAGGAACCTGCCTGTTCCACATGACTACCCAACACCTGACGCAGGGCTTTTTGCAACAAATGGGTGGCACTGTGGTTCTTGCAGGTATTTTTGCGGTTTTCCTCTGCAACCTGCAGGGTTACTGTATCACCAAGCCGAAACATTCCTCTGCTGACGGTTCCCACATGTCCGATCCTGCCACCTTGTAAGTGGATTGTATCTTTAACAATAAATTCATTATCTCCTGCTGTAATCACACCAATATCTGCCTGCTGACCACCCATGGTACCATAAAATGGAGTCTCATCCACAATGATGGTTCCATTCTGTCCATCTGTCAACGCAGATACTACTTCCTCCTCCGTGGTCAGTACGCTGATCTGAGAGTCATGTACCAATCTGTCATATCCCACAAAGTTACTGGTAACAGCTGGATCAATCTGCTGATATACCGTTTCCTCCGCTCCCATGTAATTGGTGGTCTTACGGGCTTTTCTTGCCTTGTCCTTCTGTTCCTGCATAGCAGTCTCAAAGCCTGCCTCATTCACAGTATATCCCTGCTCCTCCAAAATCTCAATGGTCAGATCCAAAGGGAAGCCATAAGTATCATATAGTTTAAATGCATCCGCACCAGACAATTGCTTTTTATTCTCTGCCTGTAATGCTTCCTGCATCTCATGCAGAATCAGTAATCCCTGATCAATGGTCTTATCAAATTTACTCTCTTCCTGTGTCAAAACCTGGACAATAAATTCCCGCTTTTCTTCCAACTCCGGATAACCGTCACAGGATTCCTGGATCACGGTCTCTGCCAGCTCAGACATAAACTGACTGGTAATGCCCAGTTTCCGCCCATGACGAACAGCACGTCTGATCAGACGACGCAGGACATAGCCACGTCCCTCGTTACTTGGCATAATTCCGTCAGAAATCATAAAAGTAGAGGAACGGATATGATCGGTAATCAAACGGATAGAGATATCTTTCTCTTCATCTTGCTGATAGGTAACTTCTGCCAATGTGCAGATCTTGTCCCGAATGGACTTCATGGTATCAATGTCATAGACAGAATCCACATCCTGTACTACCACGGCAAGACGTTCCAATCCCATTCCGGTGTCTATGTTCTTGTTTTCTAACTCTTCATAATTTCCCTTGCCATCTCCATCAAACTGGGTAAATACATTGTTCCAGATCTCCATGAAACGGTCACATTCGCAGCCGACCTTACAATCTGGTTTGCCACAGCCGTATTTCTCTCCCCTATCATAATAGATCTCAGAACAAGGACCACAAGGACCTGCACCATGCTCCCAGAAATTATCACAATCTCCGTTTTCGTCCCGATAGAAACGGGTAATCTTGTCCCCCGGCACACCGATCTGCTTGGTCCAGATCTCATATGCCTCATCATCCTCTCCATAAATGGATGGATATAGCCGCTCCGGATCCATTCCCAAAGTCTCTGTCAGAAATTCCCAGGACCAAGCCAGAGCTTCCTCTTTGAAATAATCACCAAAGGAAAAATTTCCCAACATCTCAAAGAAAGTCAAATGTCTGGCTGTCTTGCCCACATTCTCGATATCTCCGGTGCGGACACATTTCTGGCAGGTAGTTACCCGTTTCCGTGGAGGAATCTCCTGCCCGGTAAAATAAGGTTTTAACGGCGCCATCCCAGCATTAATCAGCAACAGACTGTTATCATTATGAGGCACCAGCGAATAACTTTTCATCGCCAGATGCTCCTTGCTTTCAAAAAATTCCAAATATTTTCTGCGAAGTTCATTTACACCATATTTCTCCATGGTTTTCTCTCCTTTTTTTACATAATTATCTTAATTATAAGTTATTCTTTTTGGGGTGTCAATGACTGGAATCCGTCAAATTGGGACCCGCTACACCAAAAGAGACACCAAATCCTCCACACTACTATTCTGGAATTCCCGATTCAGCTGCTTGGCAATATCCAGAGCTGTACCAGAATATTTTCCGCAAATTGTCGAATCCGCACCATATTCCAAAAGCAGCTTTACGATCTTCACTTTATCATCCATATCACAATTCTCTGATCCCACCGTATAAATTAGTGCAGTCTCTCCGCAATAATCCCTGACATTAACTTCTGCACCATGTTCCAGAAGAATTTTTACTGCTTCATAATGTCCTGCCTGACAGGCAATCATAAGAGATGTTCTTCCACATCCATCTTTGACTCCTTTTTCTTCTGCATACTTTTCTCCCAGATGTTCCTCCGGTGTATATTGACACCCATAAACTGTTCTGTTGATATCTGCACCATGTTGTAATAAAACTCGTATTTTTTCCTCACTATCGGGGATCGTATCATTTTGACACAGAGAACAGAGAATCGTATATTTTCCATCTGCTGCAACCACATTTTCTGTGTAATTGCCCCAAGCACAATCTGGGCTGACTCCCTGTTTCAACAAACGTTCTACACCTGTAGCATCTCCATGTTTGATCTGATAATTCATACTCTTCCAATTATGATACTCAGAACGAATATGAATGTATAAACCTGTAATTAAAATAGCAGTAATCGGCAGTATCATCACCATCCCTGTTCCAATGAAAACAACTGGAATTTTAGAAGATTTTTCTCTTTTTTTATTCTGGAAACGCTTGACCATCCCCACCATGAGCAGAATAATACCAATGATGCCAATGATTGTCAGGCAAAAAAAAACACTACCAAACAACAAACCCATAAATACTACCATCACTATCTCCTCTTCTTTTTGAACTATGCAGGTAATTTACAATTATATTCCAAAGTCAATTTATCTGATCATATCTATGTCAGCTTGTCTCTCACTATTATAGTGAAAATTCTTATTTTTGACAATCACAATCCTAATATGACATCATTCTTTTATTTTCCATAAAAAACAAAAAGCAGCAGTATCGCACTCTGCCATACTGCCGCTTTCACTGATGTTAAGGAAACAATTCTGACTCCCTTAGCTTATCCTTTTTTGATTTTCATAGTCTTTTTATAACCAGTCTTTTTCGAGAATAATTTCTTGTATGCTTTCAGGTTCTTCTTTTTACAAGTAATGACTGCTTTTTTGTAAATACCTTTGATTGCATTTTTCCCTACTTTTTTTAGTTTTGTGGATTTAATGACTATTTTTTTCAGAGACTTACAATTTTTGAATGCCTCTTTTTCTATCGTTGTAACAT
>CAMWKN010000304.1 GCA_947174825.1 uncultured Clostridium sp. | reverse complement strand
GGCATTGATTATGTATGAGAATCAAGAGAAAGAAGATAATGCGATTGTTCGTGATATAACAGATGGTATTGTTGCAGTCAACTGCGCTATGTTTGGCCGTGAAAATTTGGAGGCATTTAAAATCATTGATTTGGATAAGCAGGCTTTGATTAGACAAGTAAAAGACTGGCTTGCATTTATACAAAATGAACTTGAGGTAAGAAAGAATATTACGGTTAAGGTTGATTATGATTTTCATGTATTGATGCAGCATATCAAGATGAGCACGAAGGAGGAACTGGTACAAGAGTCATTACAGAGTCTTCTTAAAATTCGTCAGGGAAGTGAAAATACATATCAGTCATTGATACGATTCTACAACGCCTTTTCTGATTTTTGGGGATGTATTGATATAGACCGTGGGGAATTGGATCTGTTTATCGACAGGGCTGATCAGTTAAAGGAGCATTATGAAGATTTTTGCTGGTTATATGAACAGCTGGGGGATTATCGTTCTAAAAAGGTATTATATGGTATTTTGTATTTTTGGTTGTCCTTTGATTATGAAGAAAAGAAAACCATGAAAGAAAATAATTTTGATGATTATTATGATTTTGATCTCCTGCAATGTGATGAGAATGAAGTATTAGTTGATTTGGGGGCATATACTGGAGACTCTGCTCAGTCTTATATCGTAAATTATGGAAACTATAAAAGAATTTATTGTTATGAAATTTCACAGGAATCCATTACTAAAATGCAGAAAAAACTGTCACCATATGAAAATATCACAATTCGAAATGTTGCGGTTGGTGCGGAAGAGGGGACGTTGTATTTCAAAAAGGGAGCTTTTGATTCTTCGAACCAAGTATCAGACAGTGGGGATATTCCCGTTCCAGTTGTGACACTGGATCAGGATATTCAGGAACCGATTACTTTGATTAAGATGGATATTGAGGGAAGCGAACTGAATGCGATCGAGGGTGCCGTGGAACATATTAGAAAGGATCGACCGAAGTTAGCAGTTTGTACCTATCATAATAATCATCATATATGGGAAATTCCCAGACGTTTAATAGAGATTAATCCGGATTATAAACTATATATGCGTTATAATGGAGGATGGAATTCATTTTCTGTTGGAGAATTCGTGACATTCGCAATCAATGAATAAATTGTATGATGCCTGGAGCAAAAATATCTTTTGTGCCAGGCATTATATTTTTTTGCATATTTCTTCTTGACATTTCCAAAATATTTGTTATACTATACTCGAACATATGAACAAATGCTCATATGTTTGAGTATAGTAATGTAACACTAACATCAAATCATATGATGCCAGGGGCAAAAGCAGATAGCAATCCCAGGCACTATCATATTAAGTCAAGGAGAATAGAAATAATTCTTCCTTGCAGAAAGGATTTTATTATGAAAAAGTCGTATAAGATTGAAGTTGATTGTGCAAACTGTGCCGCTAAGATGGAGCTTGCAGCCAAGGAGACGGAGGGCGTCAAGGATGCTGTGGTTAATTTTATGACACTGAAAATGAATGTGGAGTTTGAGGAAGGCCAGGATCCAAAACAGGTTATGAAAGTTGTTTTGAAAAATTGCAAAAAAGTAGAGGATGATTGCGAAATCTTTTTCTAGTGCCTTGCTGATTGAATTTAAAAAATAATAATTCATTATGCTAGCACTATGGAGGTATTCTGGGTCGGAAAGGAGACCTGATTATGACAAAGAAACAAAAAAAGGTATTGGTACGGATTATTCTAACAATACTGTTAATGGTGGTATTGGAAATAATACCAGTTAAGGGATGGTTACATTTTGGGCTGTTTCTGATTCCGTATCTGATCATTAGTTATGACATTTTGCGTAAAGCAGGGAAGGGAATTCTAAACCGACAGGTTTTTGATGAAAATTTTCTGATGGCAGTGGCGACGCTGGGAGCGATTCTGTTAGGAGAGTATACAGAAGGTGTGGCGGTAATGCTGTTCTATCAGATCGGAGAATTGTTCCAAAGCGTAGCGGTGGGTAAAAGCCGTCGTAATATCAGTGATTTAATGGATATCCGCCCGGATTATGCCAATATTGAGGTAGATGGATCTCTGGAACAGGTGGATCCGGATGAAGTAGAGGTTGGAACGGTCATTGTGGTAAAACCGGGAGAGAAGATACCGATTGATGGTGTTATTGTGGAAGGATCCACATCCTTAAATACCAGTGCGCTGACAGGAGAGAGCTTGCCGAGGGAAGTGACGGCAGGAGATGAAGTTATCAGTGGCTGTATCAACATGACTGGTTTGCTGCAGATTCGAACCACCAAGGAATTTGGCGATTCTACGGTATCGAAAATTCTGGATCTGGTGGAAAATGCCAGTTCCAAGAAGTCCCGTTCTGAAAATTTCATTACCAAGTTTGCCAGATATTATACGCCAGTGGTATGCTATAGTGCGTTGGCGCTGGCAGTTCTGCCACCGTTGTTGATGATGGCAGTAGGGCATCAGGCATCTACTGCTGCATTATGGGGGGACTGGATCTATCGTGCCTTAACATTTTTGGTAATCAGCTGTCCATGTGCTTTGGTAATTAGTATTCCTTTGGGCTTTTTTGCCGGAATTGGTGGTGCCAGCCATGAGGGGATATTGGTCAAAGGTTCCAGTTATCTGGAAGCGTTGGCAAAGACGACAGCCGTTGTGTGCGATAAGACAGGAACCTTGACACAAGGTGTTTTTGAAGTAATTGGTGTGCATCATCACACCATGGAAAAGGAAAAACTGTTAGAATGGGCAGCTTTGGCAGAAAGTCATTCCTCCCATCCCATCAGTATGAGTATTCGGACTGCCTATCAGGGTGACTTGGATATGAACCGGGTTACTAATGTGCAGGAAATTGCCGGAAATGGTGTTATTGCTGAGGTAGATGGACACAGGGTAGCAGTCGGCAACAAAAAACTGATGAAACAGGAGAAAATAGATGCACAGGATTGCCATGAGATGGGAACCATTGTTCATGTGGCAATAGATGGTGCCTATGAGGGGCATATTCTGATTGCAGACCGTTTGAAGGATCATGCTGTGGATGCAGTACAGGCAATGCACAGAGCCGGTGTGAAGCGGGTTGTAATGTTAACTGGGGATGACCGCCATGTGGCAGATGCCGTAGCGCAGGAACTGGGAATACAGGAAGTGTTTAGTGAACTGTTGCCAGCAGATAAGGTCACACAGGTGGAGCGGATTTTAGCAGAAAAGCGTCCGAAGGATCAGGTAGCTTTCGTGGGAGACGGTATTAATGATGCACCGGTGCTTTCCCGTGCTGATATTGGAATTGCCATGGGAGCTTTGGGGTCAGATGCTGCCATTGAAGCGGCAGATATTGTATTGATGGATGATGATCCTATGAAGGTGGCAAAAGCCATTCGGATTTCCCGGAAATGTCTTCGGATTGTATATGAAAATATTTATTTTGCCATCGGAGTTAAGGTGCTGTGTCTGATCTTAGGTGCTGTTGGCATTGCGAATATGTGGATTGCCATTTTTGCAGATGTGGGAGTGATGGTTTTAGCTGTCTTAAATGCTATCCGTACTTTATTTGTGAAAAGACTATAGAGATGTTGTCTTCTGACTGTCCTTTCTGGTTGAGAGGGCAGTTAGAGTGGGTTATTGTGATTGAAAGGATGAGAAAAATGGAACCAAAGGAATGTGAGTGTTGTGATACCACAGAAGTTCATGAGGATTTAGTCCGAATTGTGAATGAAACTATGCCGGAGGAAACCGAGTTATATGATTTGGCTGAATTATTCAAAGTGTTTGGAGATTCCACCAGAATTCGTATTTTGTTTGTGCTTTCTTCTGCCGAGGTCTGTGTCTGCGATCTGGCGAAGGTATTGAATATGACACAGTCAGCGATTTCCCATCAACTGCGTATCCTCAAGCAGAATAAGCTG
>CAMWKN010000303.1 GCA_947174825.1 uncultured Clostridium sp. | reverse complement strand
GGTTCATACAATCCTGAAAAACCGTAATTCCCTCAAACAAAAACACACACAAAAAAGAAATCGACGCCACTTTCCACTGACTCCTGCGACGTCGGTTCACACTGAGCATAACCATACGGATAAATTCCAAATTCAAAACCTCTCACTCCTTTTTTGTGTACTTGTCCTTTTGGGATAAGTATACAAAAAAAGTCTTGCAAAACTCTTACAAGACTTTTTTGACTACATCGAACTTTTCAGCGAATAAACCGGCAGCCAGACTGAAAATACTGCGCCACCCTCCATATTATGCACCTGCATCCGGCCATGATGTTTCTGAATCACTTCTCTGGCAAGATTCAAACCAATACCTGTCCGTGTCATGTCCTGGCTATTGGCACAATAAAACCGCTCAAACAAAGCCTCCAACGCTTCCTCCGGAATACCGCCTCCGGAATCTCGAATTTCCAGTTGAATTCCCTGATTATCTGAATGAACTTCTGTACAGATTACCCCACCCTCTGGCGTATAACGAGCTGCATTATCATATAGATTAAAAAATGCCTGCAACAACCACACTTCATCCCCATAATAAAGCAACTCCCGATTCTTGCTGCCAGAAAATTCCCATTGATAAGAATCCTTTTTTCCTGTTTTTTCTATGGCATCTTCCAACATAGGAATAAATTCGATAGGTCTGGAATGAAGTGGTACCTTTCCGCTTTCCATTCGTGCCAGATTTAACACCTCTTCTACCAAACTCCGCACTTCTTCCAGTTCTTTCAGGCACATATCCCGTTTTTCGCACATATCCTCTGCTTCCATCATATCCAAGGCAAGCGTAATTCGTGTCAATGGGGTTTTTAATTGATGGGCAATATTCTCGGTAAATACTTTCATATTTTCCCGCAGTCTTTTTTGATTATTCCATCTCATTTTATAATTGGATACTTTTTTCTGCTCTTGCTGCCATCCCTTAGCAAGCTCCTTACTTCTCTGATACCAGTACTTTTGCCAATGCCAAAAATAAAGGACACCACCCATGAGAAAAGCCAGCACAATGCACAACAAAAGAACCCGCAGCACCAACATGTCCTGCTTTCCCTGTCGGTAAAACCCCTCTTTTGTATACCCCAAATCCGTCACCGCAGACCCCGAATCTTTTTTCTCAGCGGTTTTTCCCGCCATGGTTTCATTAAGGACAATCCTTGCCACTTCTGAATCCTGCTGATAGATTAGGTTAATCATTTCCTCCCTATCACGGCTTACTTCTCTCTGGTACAGTCTCAATGCCACTAAAAGGCATATCAAAAACAGGACAGATAATAAAATCCATCCCCCCAATATTTTTCCAATCTGTTTCTCTTTCACAGCCTGTCCTTTCCGTCTCTTTCACCATACAGCATCTCGACATATTACCAGCAAGTTATTAAATCTACTCTCTTACCGTACTAATCCGAACCGGCGGCAGATAACGATATCCCACGCCCCAGACCACTTCCCAATACGGATCCTCCTGATATGTTCCGATTTTCCGACGCAATCTGCTCATACTGACCGATAAGGTATTGTCCTCTACGAAACGTCCCTCATCATCCCATATATTTTCCAGAATAGATTCCCGCTTCAAAACAATTCCCGGATGATGCATCATATATTCCAATAAACGGTATTCTTGCTTGGATAATTTCAACGCTTCCCCCTGCCGATAGACCATTTCCTCCTCTTTATCCAACATCAGCTCACCACTATGCAAATACCTGCCCTGTTGCATTTGTGGGCGACGCAGATTTGCCTGAATCCGGGACAACAATTCCCGCACCCGAAATGGCTTAACTACATAATCATCCGCCCCCAGTTCCAAGCCTTTTACCACACTCTCTTCATCCGAACATGCCGTAAGAAAAAGGATCGGGCATGTATTCCGTTCCCGAATCCTTTCACATAAAGAAAAACCATCTCCGTCTGGCAGCATTACATCCACTAAATACAGGTCAACCGATTCCCGATTTAAAATCATCTGCAATGCTTCCTGATAACCAGAAGCTGTTTTTACAATATTTCCCTCTTTCTTTAGCAGATCACTAATTTCCTGCCGTAGACAGTGATCATCTTCCACCACTAATATGATGCTCATTTCTTATTCACTTCCTCATAAATCTACCACACGGCTATTGCATCAGCATAACTTTAACAAAAACGAAACATTGTACAACATATTAAATAACTACTTACAAGTTATGTACCCTACGTTTTATTATAATAATCCGGATGACAATAATAATCATCAAGATAGACAATCCTACTATCCCTATCATTTGTTTTGTATCTAATTTATCATCTTCTATACTTCCCCGGTCTAAATTATCAGAATTAGCTTCCGATGCAGAAAGAACTTGCTCTTTATCTTCTTTCGTAGCTTCTATGGCAGCTTCCTCATTATCATATGGCAATCCTGATACGGTAAAAGTAATAGACACATTATCTTTGCCAGATCCCTGCAAAAGATCCCAGCCATTACCAGAATCCTCACTTCTGCCCATACCTTTCAGGGTTTCAATCAGTTGCCCCCGCCAATGATTAAAAATCAGAATTACCGCTCCACCCTGCATGTAATCTTCCTCATCTTCCATTACCGCCTGGTCAAACTGTAAAATTTTATTTCCATTAATCTCTAATTTAACATTGGTAAACTGCAGTTTTTCACACTCTGCAACCGGAATATCCGTTGCAATATGAAGCTGGGAAATGGTAGTTTCCCCTGCTAAATCAGCATCTTTCAAAGAAATGGTATAAGTTCCATTCCCTTTTATCTCCACATCCTCAAAAGTGCCATCATAAAACTTCTTCTGGCTGTCATACAACTTATCATAATCTTCTGTACCATAATATTCATTTTCATTGTCAGCATAATAACCCCAACGCTGGATCCAAATCTGCGTCGCTGTCTGTATGCCCATGGCAGCATGATAGACTGGTTGCTCTTCCCCTTCTGCGGATACCACAGTTGGTTTTATAAGCATTACCCCACAGCAAAATAACATAAGTGCCATACCCATTGCCATTGCTTTTCGTAACCCTCTCATAAACTCACCTCCGCCTTTTCGCAGCCCCAATGTTACAACGCAACGCTTACATACCATATGCCAACAACTAACCAACTTGCCGAGAAACACTATTTTCTCCCATACAATATGCTCCTCCGTTAAATAACACTTTCCCCTGCCTCACAAATCCGTTCCAGGCAGGGAATCAAAGATTTCCGAATCGCATCTGCAATTTTCTTACCATCTCCACTGGTAAACGCTTCATTAAACGCCATTAGCGCATCATTGACCATCTTCTTTTCCAGTTTCTCTTCCCCTTCATCTAGCACATCCATAACCTGGTTCAGTACCTCTACTGTCCAGTTAATCCCCTGCATAATCGTTCCCAGCAGTTTCGATGGCAAGGTTTCCTTTCCGGAATCCAGATCATCTGCCAAATCATCTAATGCGTCAATTAATTTTCTATCATATAGACAAATTCCCTCAATTGCATCTAATTTATCTTGTCTCGTTACCTCTTCCATCCTATTATCCTCCGTAATCTCTATTATTTTACTCTTTTATCCCACATCCTTTACTGACTCATAGCGGATACGAAGCTGTGGCATCTTCTGCATGGTTGTGTAATAATTCGTTGCCCAGTCCTCGCCCTGTTCCGGATCATTCTCACCACTTGCCGGTGGTGCAAAAATCTTCAATGTCAGCTCTGTGTCTGGCTCTATCGGTGTCTCAAAAAATGCCGGCATCAGATCCACCGTCTTGGTTTCCGGTGCCTTGTAGAACCATCTTCCATTTATTTCCATCATTAAATTCAAGTCTTCCTCAAAACTAATCTCACAAAATTCTGGTGTTTTTTCAAAAGTCAAAGGTATTGCTACCCCTTCTGAGTCCTCGGCTCCACCC
>CAMWKN010000302.1 GCA_947174825.1 uncultured Clostridium sp. | reverse complement strand
GAGACTTTGCTGAGGCGCTGTGCAATTCTTCCTTTGACTGGACTGGTGCCCGTGAGCCATATATTCTGGCAACGGAAAATGATACCTTAAATGGAATCGGTATGTTATTTATGAAACTCCTGACGGGGCGTGCACAGATTTTTGCAGATGTTCGTACCTACTGGAGTCCGGATGCGGTGAAAAAAGCTACCGGTTATGAACTGGAAGGAATTGCAAAAGAGGCAGGCGGTTTCCTGCATCTGATTAACTCTGGCGCTGCTTGTCTGGATGCCTGTGGAGAGGTAAAGGACGCAAATGGAAATGGTGTTATGAAACCGTTCTGGGAAATGTCAGAGGAAGATATCGAACTCTGTCTGGATGCAACGGAGTGGTGTGCAGCAGATCAGGGATATTTCCGTGGAGGCGGATTCTCTTCCCGCTACCTGACCAGAGCAGAAATGCCAGCTACCATGATTCGTTTGAATCTGGTAAAAGGATTAGGTCCGGTATTACAGATTTGTGAGGGTTATACCATCAATCTGCCGGATGAAGTATCGGATAAAATCTGGAAACGGACAGATTATACATGGCCTTGTACCTGGTTTGCACCACGTACAACCGGTGAGGGGGCGTTCAAGACAGCGTATGATGTGATGAATAACTGGGGAGCAAACCATGGAGCCATCAGCTATGGTCACATTGGAGCCGATTTGATTACTTTGGCATCTATCCTGCGTATTCCGGTATGTATGCATAATGTGCCGGAGGAAGATATTTTCCGTCCGTCAGCATGGAATGCTTTCGGTATGGATAAGGAAGGACAGGATTTCCGGGCATGTAAGAACTATGGTCCTTTATATAAGCTGTAAGATTTGACAATGTTTGAGAACAGACTTTAGGAATACAGAGTTTTATGGTATGATAGTAGCGGAGACGGTAATGGTCTCCGCTATAATTAATCTATAGGAATAGTTATGTAAGCTGGCATACAAAGTGTTGCGACCTGCTTTGATAGAGAAAATATGGGAGAGGATAGAGATGGAAATACAAACAGATGCACAATTAGGTAGATTTTATGGACAGATACAGCAAGTTTTGGAACAGGTAAACCAGATATTGATTGGTAAAGAGGAGTGTGTCCGAAAGGTCATGGCTGCCATTTTAGCGGGAGGACATATTCTGATGGATGATATACCTGGCGTGGGAAAAACGACTCTTGCTGTGGCATTTTCCGATGCACTGTCCCTGCAGAGTAAGCGAATTCAGTTTACTCCTGATGTAATGCCTTCTGATATATTAGGTTTTTCCATGTACCAGAAGCAGACCGGAGAGTTTGTGTATCAGCCGGGGGCGGTTATGTGTAACCTTTTTCTGGGAGATGAGATTAACCGTACTTCACCTAAGACCCAGTCAGCGCTTCTAGAAGTTATGGAGGAGGGCAGTGTTACGGTAGATGGAATTACCAGAGCAGTGCCGGAGCCTTTCATTGTGATTGCCACCGAAAATCCTGCCGGCAGCGTGGGTACACAGTTGTTGCCGGAGTCCCAGTTAGACCGCTTTATGATTTGTCTGTCTCTGGGGTATCCGGATCTGGAGGATGAGATTCGGATTATACAGGAGAAGAATCAGCATTCCTATTCCATGGATGTATCCGGTTATGAAAATCGGGCAGTTATGACGGCGGCAGAACTACAGGAACTGCGGAAATACATAGAGCAGGTTCATATTCAGCAGAGTATTTATCGTTATATTTGCAGGCTGACACAGGAGACCAGACAGAATACATATATTGAGCTGGGGGTTAGCCCCCGTGGGACGGTGGCATTGATGCGCATGGCACAGGCAATGGCTTTTTTGCATCAGAGAAATTATGTGATACCAGAGGATGTGGCAGAGGTATTTCTGGATGTGACGGCACATCGGGTGCTACGGGGCTCCAAAGCCAGGGCAGCCAGACTTTCTACGGAACAGATTTTGCAGGATATTCTGGAGCAGGTCAGGAAGCCAACGGCAGTAGCGAGATAGGAGAACAGAATGAAAAGATGGATCTTATTTGTGCTGTCAGTGGCATTGCTGTACTATGTTGCGTTGATATATAACAGCCGCAGTATGCTGTTTTTGGTATGTGCGGTGTTGATTCTGGAAGTTTTTCTTCAAATATATAATTTGTTCTTATTTTGGAAATTACAAGTTAGTATTCACACACCGATGACTATATTAGACGAAAATCATGTTATTCCAGTGGAGCTGACTTTATCAAATCGTAGTTTTTTTCCGGCAGGACAGGTGCGGGTGTGGATGCAGGCAGTATATCCTATGCGAAAAAAGAAGCAGTCTTTTCACTTATGCTCGGTTGTTTCTGGGCGAAAAAGGGGACAATCGAAATCATCAATAAAACTGCGTTTTGATCTGGAACCCCGCTATACCGGCAGGGTGGAGCTGATGGTCAGACGTGCCTGTGTGTTGGATCTTCTGGGCGTACTGCCGCTGCCATTACGTAGGAAATATATGGCAGACCAGTCCTCTGTGATGGTCTTGCCAGAGAAGCAGGAAATTCCTCTGGAACTGGATAAGCTAGTGCAGCAGTTTTCTGTAAATCGTGAAACGGAAATCAGGATTAGCGGAGAAAAAAATCCACCTGAGGTTGCCTGGATCCGGGAGTACCAACCGGGAGATGCTCTTCGTGATATTCACTGGAAATTAACAGCCAAGCAGGATACGTTGATGGTTAGGGAGCATATTTCAGAAAAAGGATGTCCATTACTGTTTTTTGTTGATTTACGACAGGTAACGGAACGATATTTGCAGGTTTTTTATTCTTTGGGATTAGAATTGCTTGGAAAAAAATGCAGTTATTATCTGGTGTATTATGAAGTGGATACAGAAGAACTGGTGCGTACCATAATTAGCAGTGAAGAAGACTTGTACGAATTTTTGGTGCAGACTGATCTGACTGGACAGAAACGTTCTTGGATTGAATGGTGCAGAGAATGGTTGGCAGGACGTCGCCAGAATGTGTCAGAGCGTAAGCATCGCAGGCGCTTTAAAGGTGGAAAGCGGAAGAAGCAGACTGTGTTATTGCCAGACTGGGAGGAAGCGTATCGGGAAAAATACCGTCAGATTTCATATGTAGCGAAATTAGTTCTGCGGCAGGATCTGGTATGTATTTACAATGATGAAATAATAGGGAAACTGTGAAAGTTTTTGGTATTTCAGTATATCAATATTAGCTTGTTAAGCAAAAAAAATTCTAGAATTTTACTATGTTGTTGTTTTGATGAGGAGTTGCAAAGGGGGCTCATGCAGTATGCGTACAATGATAAAGTGGTGGAAAGAGAGAGGGGCTTTCGTTCCATTTGTCGGATTATGTTTGATCCTGCCCGGTATACAGGCAGCGATCTGCACTTCCTTGTTGGATAGTGGGGATAGGATACTATATGGGAAAATGATGTGTATTTATACAGTGGTTTCCTTTCTGCTGATTTTCTTTGTTTTTCTGCTGGAACACTGGCCATGGAAGACAACCATAGCTCTGCTTTTAACTATGGGGCTTCTTGTGTGGAAAAACAGATGGGATATTGATATTTTGGATCATGCAGAGGTACTTGCCTATTATATTGATCAAAAGTATCAGGGTTATATGAATCAAAGATTATTTCCGCAGGAGTGGTGCCACGGGGGGAGCCTCTGGGGTAACATAGCATTAATTGGCTTTTGTGTCCTTCTGGGGATGTATATTGTATGGACAAGCCTGAAACTACACAGCATATTGCTGATGTCTATGCCAATCATTTTGATTTATTGTGGTGCATTACTGCTGGGGGTGACTCCGGGACAGCTGCCTAATTTGTTGCTGGTGATAGGGATGGCATTGGAGATGCTGTGGATTACGGAGCGACAAAAGATCTGGAAATCATATAAGATAAGGGATGGAACGGAGCAGATTGGTAG
>CAMWKN010000301.1 GCA_947174825.1 uncultured Clostridium sp. | reverse complement strand
CAGCAATGTTTCTTCATTGTTTGAGTCAAATGTGTCAACAAATATGATTGCAAGTGAAAATAGTGGAGTTTCACTTCTTTCATCATCAAGTGATTTGGTATCGGGAGATTACACATATACGATTTCTGGAAATAAAGCTACAATCACTGGGTATACAGGTAGTTCATCTGTTATTTCAATACCAAGTAACATTGGGGAATATACTGTTACAGGAATTGGCTATAATGCATTTAAGAGCAACTCAGTACTAAAAAGTATAATTTTCCCAAATACAATTACCAGTATAGGGGGTTCGGCGTTCCAGAACTGTACAGCTCTGAAAACAGTAACAATGAGTTACAACAATACCGTGGAGTATGCAGCAAGTATCGGAGGAAACGCATTTTCTGGTTGCACCAGCCTGACAGATATTTGGTTATCCGAGAATGTAACCAGTATATCTGATCAAGCATTTTCTGGCTGTACAGCACTAAAAAAACTGACCTTGCCACAAAGTTTGAGAAGTGTGGGGTATCGTATTATAGAAAGTACAGCGATTAGCAGTATAACGATTCCTAAAAATGTAACATCAAGTAATGGTGTATCTTCTTATGGTGCATTGGCGAACTGTAAGAGCCTAACCGAGGTGATTTTTGAGGATGGGATGACTAAGATACCGGGTTACATATGTGCAAGTGGAAGTTACACCAGCTACATCACAAAAGTGGTTATACCAGAAAGTGTGACCGAGATAGGTTATAATGCTCTCTACAAGTGTATTAATATAACCATCTACGGCTACACCAATTCCTATGCTGAAACATATGCCAACGAAAACAATATACCATTTATGGATATTGGCGAAATGGAATCTGGTGGTTATGACAGTTACGTTGTCGGAAGTTTGTCATCTATTGATGCATTAGGTGGAACGGCAACTATCAACGGAACTGCTTATGATGTATCAGAAGATTTGGATATATCTTCGGCAACTGCTCTTTTGTATAGCGATTGCAAAACAGTAATAGCCTTGAAAAAAGATGATGTATTGATTACTTTGGATGGGGTAAAAAATGTAATAGACCCCAAAGTTGAGTTACATTTAGTTGCAACTAAAGCAGTATATCAGAATGGGGCATTTGAAAACCCTTCGTTCAATATACAGGTTGATGAAACTGTAAGTGTAAAGAAACCATATTCGAAAAATATGCTAAGCGGGGTAGAGGATGCTGGGATTACCTTTTCAAGTTTAAAGCTAACAAACAAAGAAAATTTTGCGAAAATTTCAGAATTAAATTCTTCTAAGAAAAAATATTCTTTGGAACTCAAACTAAATGAAACAGTAAAACCAGGTGGTAAAGCATATCAGGATTTTGTAGTAGATATAGATGCTGACTACATACCAGACAGCACAAATTCTACTATGACTTTTGAAGGAACGGTAGGAAGCAATGCTGGCGAAAACACTGATACAAAAACTCTGCCTGTTGGCAATTTGGATATTGCAAAGGCGAAAAGGCAGCAAAATACTAGTGTAGAAGATGCTAAAAATGCATTAAATGGTTCCTCTAATGCAAGAATAGCTTTTTCACTAGGAAATATGTCTGGTGAAATACCAACATCAGAAATACCAAATCTTGAGAAATGCATTACTGCATGGGCTTCTGATATCATGGCTGCAAGGTCTCTGGTGGCAGATGATCAGACCGGCATCATTTCAAAGATAAAAAAACAGGCAAAGAAATCTGAAGATGAATTAGTATCAAAGGTACTGGCAGCCGCAGGAATCAATGACGGAATATTTACAAAATGGACTAATACCAGAGCAACAACACAAATTAAAACGAAAAATAAAAAAGGAAATGAGATAACACTGTATGTTACGTTTGATATGGGGTATTCTGCATTTAAGGATGATGCACCATATGGTGGATTGGGGAAAATTACTGTTTTGTTGGAAGAACCCTATAAAATGACAGGAACTGGAATAGTAACTTATACTGATATGACTGTTTTTGTGGATAAACTGAAATCCGTTGCGGAAAGTAGTATTGCAGGAGTGTATGATGCAGCATGGGGAAACAATGCAGATAAAGTGGCAGAAATATTTGTCGGTGAAACTATCACGAAAATAACGAAAAGTTTTGGATATAGTTTTTCTGGAGGAATATTCAATTTGATTACGAAACCGGGGAAAACTATTACAAAATCAGTGGGAACGCATTGTCCTGTGGACGTATACGTTTATGACAGTCAGGGCAAATTGAGAGGTTCCATTGTCAATAATGAAGTTGTCCAGACAGATGATGAATTATTTCTGTATGTGGATGGAGATGAAAAATATGTTTATGTGATGAATGATGATTATACCTTTAAATTGGTTGGTTTTGACGAAGGCAAGATGGACTATGATGTTACAACCTATGTGGATGGAGAAGTGGAACGGATTATTGAGTACAAAGATATTCCGTTGAAAAATAATGTGGCGTATTATGGTTATGTACCAGAAAATGCTTATAACGCAAATCTTCTCTATGATTTAGTAGCAGAGGAGGGAGATACTTTACCTGCTGACTCCGATAATTATGAAGGAACGTATCAGATATTTACGGAAAGCATTTCGTTAAATAACGAAAGCCTTAAACTGAATATAGGCGATAAAAGAACGTTATCAGCTACTGTGTTGCCGAACAATACAACAAATGGTTTGTTATATTGGACATCAAGTGATGATAAAATTGCCAAAGTGGACGAAACAACTGGAGAAGTTGAGGCAATTGCAAAAGGAGTAGTTACAATCACAGCAACGACTTTAGATGGTCTTTCTGCAGAATGTGCAGTGGAGGTAATGGCAGAGGACGGATATTTTGGAAACGAAACTCCAAAACCTACAGATAAACCAAATTTAACGACCAGTTCAAAGCCAACACATAAACCAGACGTGGCAGGAACCCCTGAACCAACAGATAAGCCAAATGCTACAGAAAATCCAGATTCAACAGATGGAATAAATACAACAAATAGTCCATTAAAGGGAACTGTACTCAAAGATAAAAAAAATAAAATGGCATATAAAGTGATTGAGCAAGGCAAAACAGTGGCATTTTATAAAGTGGATAATAAAAAGGTTACAAAAATTATTATTCCATCTACAGTTTTACTCAATGGAATAAAGTATAAGGTAACTGCTATATCCGATAATGCTTTCAACGGATGTAAAAAGCTAAAATCTGTTACTATAGGTAAATTTGTCACTACAATCGGAAATAAAGCATTTTTTAAGTGTACAGCATTTAAGAAGATTACTATTCCAGCCAGTGTGACTAAGATTGGCAAGAAGGCATTTTATGGATGCAAGAAGTTAAAGTCCATAACGATAAAAACGAAAAAGATGAAAAGCAAATCCGTTGGAACACAGGCATTTAAGGGTATTTATAAGAAGGCAGTTGTCAAAGTGCCTAAAAAACAAAAGAATGCATATCAAAAATGGCTGAGAAAGAAAGGGATCACTAAGAAGATGAAAATCAAATAGAAGTCATTTTTTCTAAGAATTTCCAAAAGAGCACCCCAAATGATAGTGGTTGCTCTTTTGGAAATATGTTACCTATAGTGATATTTAGGATTGTGATTATTACTTAAGTTCCCCAAATCTGCATAAAGTATCTATACCCTCTTGCGTTAAAGATATATTTTCTTCCCCATCATTATCATTCTGAAGTGCAATTATACCTATAGAATAAATCTGTAGTTTTATATTTTGGAACTGATTTTCTTCTATTGTTAGGCTGTAAAAGTTGCTTACATGTTTTTCGTGTAGTATTTCTTCAAAATTTTCTTTTAATTGCCGGAGTTTAACAGGAACCATCATTAATGGAGCTAAATCCATAAAAATATCATGCATAGTAATAGATAACTGTGAATCATATGGTGATTCCATATATTCTCTCAATCCATGTA
>CAMWKN010000300.1 GCA_947174825.1 uncultured Clostridium sp. | reverse complement strand
ATCCTGGAAATATCTACGGAATGCGGATATCCATCTGATCGAATATAGGATAAATCCCACTGCCATCCATAGTTTACCAGGAAATTCAAGCGTATTCCCCCGCCATGAATCGGACGTCTCGTAGTATATGGCAATAATTGTTTAGGAAAACACTTAGATTCCCAGTTCCCCATCACTAATAAATCTGCTCCCTCCTGCGTAATCAGATCCACAGCCTCCACACAAGCTTTTTGGAATGCCTGAAATTGAACAGGAGGCCGTTTGCAATTATCCACCGTAAAACCATAATAGGTAATTTCCTCGATGCCCTGTTCCTGCGCCTGACGCAGCAAGCGCAATCCCGGCATCAATCCATATTCATAGCCATCCTCTTTATTCATGCCACGCTCTGCTGCCCAGCGTCGGTTCCCGTCTGGTATAATTCCAATGTGTTTTGGTTTTTTGTACATGTTCCTATCCTCCTGCTGCAATTCTGTAAGAAACTCTAAATCTATTATTTCCTATATCAGGTAAAATAAACAGGGGAACCACCACATATTCCCATGTGGCGGTCCCCCTTAAATCTTTTCAGGCTCTTATTACTTGGTATGCCATTCCCAATCACGGATTTCCGGCAGATCCTGTCCATATTCTGCAATATACTGCTTATGCTCTACTAACTTATCATTCATCTGCTGGATCAGATAAGATCCCTTATTGCCTAATTGTGGCAGATGCATGATGGCATCTTTTACCAGATTGAAGCGGTCAATCTCATTCTGAACACGCATATCGAATGGAGTGGTAATGGTTCCCTCTTCCAGATATCCATGCACGGAGATGTTTGTATTATGCCGTCCATAAGTCAGCTCGTGGATCAGTGTTGGATAGCCATGGAATGCAAAGATCACTGGTGTATCTTTGGTAAACAAAGCATCATACTCCCGATCAGACAGTCCATGTGGATGCTTGGTGTCAGATTCCAGCTTAAATAAGTCAACTACATTGACAACACGGATCTTCAAATCCGGCATAGCATCCCGCAGGATTGTAGTTGCTGCCAGAATCTCCAGAGTAGGGGTATCACCACAGCCTGCCAATACCAGATCCGGCTCTTCATTCTGGTCATTACTTGCCCACTCCCAAACACCGATACCCTGGGTACAGTGCTTCACAGCCTGCTCCATAGTCAGCCACTGCACACTTGGATGCTTAGAAGCCACGATGGCGTTGACATAGTTCTTACTCTTGATACAATGGTCAAAGCAAGACAACAGACAGTTGGTATCTGGTGGCAGATACATCCGCACCACATCTGCCTTTTTATTGGCAATGTGATCTAAGAATCCCGGATCCTGATGGGTAAATCCATTGTGATCCTGCTGCCATACATTGGAAGTCAAAATAAAGTTCAGGGAAGCGATCGGCTGTCTCCAGGAAAGCTGATTCGTTACCTTTAACCACTTGGCATGCTGAGCTGCCATGGAATCCACAATACGGATAAATGCCTCATAGCTGGCAAAAAATCCATGACGTCCCGTCAGCAGATATCCTTCTAACCAGCCCTCGCACATATGCTCAGAAAGCATACCGTCCATAATACGTCCATCCTGTGACAGATTATCATCATCGCTGTACATGGTAGCATTCCATGGACGATTCTCGGTCTCAAATACGTGATAGAGACGGTTGGACATAGATTCGTCTGGTCCGAAGATTCGGAAGTTTTTATTCTCTTTATTTAAGTTAAAGATATCACGGATATAGGCACCTAATTCAATCATATCCTGTGCCTTAGTCTTGCCTGCTTCCACATCAATACCATATGTACGGAAATCTGGAAGGCGCAGATCCTTTAAGAGCAGACCACCATTGGCATGTGGGTTCGCTCCCATACGGGCATCCCCCTTTGGTGCCATCTCTGCAATCTCCGGCAGCACATGACCATTCTCGTCAAACAGCTCCTCCGGCTTGTAGCTCAGGAGCCAGTCTTTCAGCTGTCCCAGATGCTCCGGTGCTTCCATAGACATCGGTACCTGATGGGCGCGGAAAGATCCCTCAATCCGGTTTCCATCCACTACCTTAGGTCCCGTCCAGCCCTTCGGTGTACGCAGAATAATCATTGGCCATGCCGGTCTGGTAGCATCCTGGTTCTCACGGGCATTTTTCTGAATCTCATGGATTCGCTCAATACACAGATCCATGGTCTCTGCCATCAATTTATGCATAGCAATGTGATCCTCGGCATCAATACCGTCATTTGCCTCATCCTTTACTTCCACGAAATGAGGTTCCCATCCACATCCCTTAAAGAAATGCTCAATTTCCTCATGGGTCATACGGGAGAATACGGTAGGATTGCTGATCTTATATCCATTCAGGTGCAGGATCGGGAATACTGCACCATCATTAATCGGATTCAGGAATTTATTGGATTGCCATGAAGTAGCCAATGGTCCTGTCTCAGACTCACCATCACCCACTACTGGTACGGCAATCAGATCCGGATTATCAAATACTGCACCAAAAGCATGGGCAATGGAATATCCTAACTCGCCACCCTCATTGATGGATCCCGGTGTCTCCGGTGCACAATGGCTTGGCACTCCTGACGGAAAGGAGAACTGCTTAAACATCTTCTTCATACCCTCTGCATCCTGGCTGATATTCGGATACACTTCGCTGTATGTTCCCTCCAGATAAGTATTGGCAATCTGGAAGTTACCGCCATGTCCCGGTCCGGACAGATAGATCATATCCAGATCATAACGCTTGATTACACGGTTACAATGTGTCCAGATAAAGTTCTGTCCTGGCACAGTACCCCAGTGTCCCACGATTTTCTTCTTGACATGCTCCATTGTCAGCGGCTCCCGCAACAATGGATTATCTAACAGGTACAACTGTCCTGCTGACAGATAATTGGCAGCACGCCAGTACTTTTCCATTCCCTCTAACATCTCTTGATTTAGAGGCTGTTTTTCCAAACAAGTTGCTTCACTCATAATAATACTTTCTCCTTTCGTACAGTTCAATGATACGAACACAGATTCATTGCATCGTTCATCTTGTCGTCCTATGTTATTATACGTGGAAATGACTGGAAACTCAAGTCGGATTTTATACTGAAACTGGCAAATCTACCAATATTACTGTATAATAAAATCAATTTTTCGGAGCAAGAACAAAGAGTTTCGCTTTGCGAAACTCGGCGCTGCAAAAACGCTAAAGCGTTTTTGTTGATGAACCACCATGTTACAAGCACTTTCCTATTCAATAAAAAAAAGAAACTCTTTGCGCTATCTCGTGTGGTTCTTTGCAATGAAACGCTCAGAAGGGAGATTTTGTATGATTAATCCTGAAGCACAAGAAAAAATAAATCAATTATATCATTTATACAAACAACGTTGGGGTAAAGATCTGGATGATAATATACGCCCCATAAGTCTTGACCAGGAAAAATTTGTGCTTGTTCTGGAACGAATTGTAGATACCGGTGAAAGCATTCTGGTGGGCTATAACAAACTTTTCTTAACAAAGAATCATTCGTGAATGCTAAAAAAAGAACTGCCATCCTCTGACAGTTCCCTATGTTTTAATGATTTCATTACCGACTCCCCGCATGACATCTGCAGTACTTCCACCAGCCAAGAAACAAAATAATCACTGTCAGCAACGGATAAAGAATATACCCAAACTGCAGATCTGTCAGCCTCAATCCAAAAATGGATATGGTCTTATAATCGAAAAAATTATAAAGCGAAGTCAAAATCAACGGTGATAAGTCATGTATCTGCGACAATACCCTTTGCTCCTTAGGAAAATCTATTAACAGTGACAATAAAGCACCACCACCTACGACTGCAAGCACTGCTACACTACTACCAAACCATTCTGACAATCCGATACAAAGAATGCTGGTAAGACTCACGGCCAAAATAGTGATGCCCAGACACAGCAAAT
>CAMWKN010000299.1 GCA_947174825.1 uncultured Clostridium sp. | reverse complement strand
AACCATGGGTATGAAACTGTCCTACTATAACAATACAGCAGCTGGTACGCAGATCTATGCCGATCCGGAACAGTTAAAACGAGTGATTTATAATATTGTAAATAATGCCACCAAATATGCCCGACAGACTCCGTCCACTCTGCATGTACGCATTGAGGAAACACTTCCCGAGAACCCGCCGCCTCCTTTATATCGGCAGCTAAGCAAGGATGGAAGCGATCTGAAACCACTGGAAAAACCGCCAGAATACATCCGGATCCAGATTGAGGACGAAGGACCGGGAATACCAGCCCAGGATCTCCCTCATATCTTTGACCGATTTTACCGTGCTGACACCTCCCGCAGTTCCTCCACCGGCGGCAGCGGATTAGGACTGTCCATTGTCCGCAAAATCATCACAGACCATGGAGGTCACGTCTGGGCAGAAAGCATTGAAGGTGTGGGAACAAGTATTAATTTTGCATTAAAAAAAATGCACAGAAAAGAGGATACCAATGAGTAAAATACTGATTATAGAAGACGATACTGCAATCGCTGAACTGGAAAAAGATTATCTGGAAATCAATGGCTTTACGGTCATTATTGAACAGGATGGCAGCGCCGGTGCCGCCAGAGCTCTGGATGAAGATCTGGATCTGATTATTCTGGATCTGATGCTGCCTGGCATGGATGGCTTTGAGATCTGCAAACTGATTCGTGATACCAAGGACACCCCAATTCTCATGGTCTCTGCCAAAAAGGACGACATTGACAAAATCCAGGGCTTGGGACTGGGCGCCGATGACTATATCACCAAACCTTTCAGTCCCAGTGAACTGGTTGCCAGAGTCAAAGCACATCTATCCCGTTACAAACGTCTGACCAGTATAGGATTGGAGGAAAACACCATCATTGAAGTCTCTGGGCTGACCATTGATAAAACGGCACGAACCGTCTTGGTAGACGGACGGGAAAAAGTATTTACCACCAAAGAATTTGACCTGCTTACCTTTTTAGCAGAGCACCCGAATCATGTCTATTCCAAAGAAGAGTTATTTAAGGAAATTTGGGAGATGGAATCGGTGGGAGATATTGCTACAGTTACCGTCCACATCAAAAAAATCCGGGAAAAAATTGAAGACAATAAATCCAATCCCCGTTATATTGAGACTATCTGGGGAGTAGGATACCGATTTAAACTATAAAATTTACTAATTTGTTTACAATTTTTTAACATGTATAACATGCAATGTTCATATTTCTGTTTTATAATGTGTAGTATCAAGTGGAAAACTCTATTTGATATATGCTTAAATTTTTTCATACCTTCTCCTTTCAAGGGCTGCCTCGTAAGCAGTCCTTTTATATTTTAGGAGAAAATAATTCCACTATCTCCCATTCAATTATAAAAGCGGTTAAATGCGCTATTTCTCTCAGACAACATTCAACCGCCTTCGTAATATTTTAAATTCATTCTGTACAGACTAAAAGTGTGTAAGAAAAATGCAAAACAACAGCATACATGCAACAGCATAAATGCTGTGGCATTTTTCATATTTTTTTATTATCCCACCCCATTAGGAGGTCTGCCATGCATACACATCCCATGTTCCGATTTTTATTACTTATCAGCCTGATTACCGGCTGTGTTCTGCTGGCATTCCATTATCTCCTGCCACTGTTTCTTCCCTTTATTACTGCCTACATCCTGATCCGGCTCTTATTCCCCCTAATCTATTTTCTACAGAAACGCCTTTCCTTTCCCAAATGGCTTGCCTATGGTGGAACCCTGGTCATTTTTTTCTCACTGCTCAGTGGAGCTGTCCTGCTGTTAAGCAAATATCTGATCCGGCAGTGCCGACTGCTCTGCACCAATGTCCCTATGTATGGACAGATCTGCTGCCAGACTATCCAAAGTGGCTGCCAAAAACTTTGCCAGTCTATGGATCACTATTTCCGCTTCCAGCAGGGTACCACACTGGAATTCATCAATACCAGAATGGATTCCATCAGCGACCAGTCCATGGAACGTCTCTATCAGGGCGCCTGTGACACAATGTTAAACTGGTTAGGAGGATCCATGCATCTATTGTGGTTCCTTTTATTTACCTTTATCGGTATGGTTATGCTCTGTAAAGATCTGGAACCGATTCACCAGGCATATCGTTCGAATCACTTTTATCCACAAATCCATCAAGTTCTGCATACCATGCGAACTACAGGCCTCGCCTATCTGCGG
The DNA here is from genome assembly GCA_947174825.1 of uncultured Clostridium sp. The sequence goes on along the minus strand of CAMWKN010000299.1, from coordinate 1,726 downwards.
ACACAGGTAATCATTGTACTGATTGTCTGGGTATTATGCGGTATCGGATTGTGTCTGATCCGCAATCCCTATTACATTCTCATTGGCCTCGCCATCGCCCTGATTGATGCATTGCCAGCTTTGGGCAGTGGTACCATTCTGGTTCCCTGGGGACTGTATTATATCTTTCAGAAGCAGTTTTATCCAGCTGCTGTATTGCTGACCATATACCTTGCCACCCTGTTTATACGGGAATTTTTGGAAGCCAGGCTCATGGGAGAAGGACTGCATCTATTCTCTTTTTTCACACTGGCTTCCATCTATGCTGGTCTAAAACTCTATGGCATCTGCGGTATCTTCCTGGGACCCTTTTCTGTTGTTCTTATCCGTGCCATCTACCAGGTATGGACTGGTCAGGATCAGGTAAGTCCTACCGACGAACATTCTTCCTGAGCAACAAAGCGCAATGTCAGCACGTTGCGCCGCAAAAATGCTAAAGCGTCCCAAGAAAGAGAAAAGCCCTTCTACCGACAACCAAAACAAAACGCTGCCAGAGAAAGGCTACCCATATCTTCTGTATCTCATTCATTCATTAATTAAAATATACCAGTTCATCCTCCGGCTTTTCTGCCTGTTCTACTGCCTCCGCATAAAAAACCGGTCCCTCTTCCCCATACTCTTTCATAAACTTGTATTCCAATCTGGCTGTAACCGTAACATAAGACTGATTCTGATACCCACTCCAATCATCTGCCTTGCACAGAAAACCCATGTACTGCACATCATCGGCACAGCAGGTCATCGCCAGCCTTCCAAATACTGCAAATCCTGCCGGCAGTCCCGGCGGTTTCTGGATCATACCAGATACTCGCAATGTCTTGCCCTGATAGGTGTCCGGATGATCAATCATATCAATATACCACAGACCAAAATCCCCTTCGCTAATTTCAATAATATCTGCATTCACATCAAATGGCATCTGGTCTTTCATCTCATAAAATTCATCCTGTGCAGACTCATAGACGATCTGCGCTCTGGGATTGACTGCCTTGATGCTGCCACGGATGGCATTCTTGTTGGTCTTTTCCACCGTACAGCGATTGATAATAATCATCTCAGCGATACGGAACTGATCCACCATCATAGATGGCATATTCTTCATATAAATGGCAAAAGTCTCATCATTTACCACATCAATGGTCTGGAAAATTACTTCCCGGTCAAAGCAGATCTCCTCCAACTCATCATATAATTCCGGAATATGCGCGGTAGGCCACATTCCATTATATTCAATAATAATCCGCTCCGGATGATGTTTCTTCAAGAACTTCTGGATAATCTGTCCCCGAAAAGACTCCTCATCCTCAATATATTCCACCACTGCATTTGCCTTGTCTAAAGTCTCCTGCTCATATTCCAACTCGCCTTCCTCGCATGCCAGAATCAGAGTCTTTGCCTGATCGTCAAACATTTCATCCACAATCAAATCACGGATCAGATTAGTCTTTCCTGCTTCCAGAAACCCCATAATGACATAGACCATCATTTCTTCTTTTTTCTTTCCAAACATAATTCCTTCGCTCCTATCCATATTCTAACAACAAATATGAAGTCTTATTCTATCGTTTTACAAACACTTCCCGAAAATCAGAATATTGCAGTCGCCATTTTAGACATGAAACAATGCCTTAAGCTGATCTTCCTTCAGCTCCGCTCCAATAACGCAGACACGCCCAGTGTAATCTGC
>CAMWKN010000298.1 GCA_947174825.1 uncultured Clostridium sp. | reverse complement strand
CGGTATGCCACACCGTTTATTCTGTGGGCAAATTATGACATTGAAGAAGCGGAAGATGTGGTTCTCAGCAACAATTATCTGGAAAATTTGCTCTTGAAACAGGCTGGTCTGGAGCTGCCATTATATAATCAGTATATTGAGAAGGTTTCAACCCAGATTCCAGCCATGAATGTGAATGGTTATATGGAATCGGACGGCAGCTGGCATCGCTATGATACGGATGAGAGTGACATTGTGAAGGAATTGGTGAATCATTATCGGATCTTGCAATATGGTTTTTATAGTGATACTGATCGGGAAAGGATGCAGGAATTGTTCCAGATGAAATAAGATAGAAGGTGATGGCAATGAAGTATGTGAAACAATTTGGTATTATTCTACTGGTGTCGTGTATTGGGGAATTGTTAAAGATTGCCTTGCCTTTTCCCATTCCTGCCAGTGTATATGGTATGCTTCTGCTTTTTTTGGCATTATTGTCTGGGGTACTCCCACTGGAACAGGTAAAGGAGACAGGATTGTTTCTGGTGGAGATTATGCCGGCTTTATTCGTATCAGCTGGTGTGGGATTGATGGAATCCTGGAATGTGTTGCAGCCGGTTCTGCTGCCAGTGATTGTCATTATCTTGCTTACCACGCTATTGGTCATGGTAGTGGCAGGGTGGGTAAGCCAGTGGATGATGAGACTTTGAAGTTTCACTAACGCATGGAGAACATCATGCGAAGTGAAACTAAGTCAAGTCTGGCAGGAGATCTGAGAGGGGGAATAAAAGTGAATCATTTTATGCAGAGTTCTCTGTTTTTTGGTGGATTGCTGACTCTGGCAGCCTATGAGGTGGGATTACTGATCCGAAGAAAATGGAAGCTGGCAATTTTTAATCCACTTTTGATTGCTATTGTATTGATTATTGTGTTGCTAAAAGTCTGTAAGATAGAATATAGCAGTTATCAATCGGGAGCAGATTATATCAACTATTTGTTGACACCGGCAACGGTATCCCTTGCCATTCCCTTATATCAGCAGCTACAGATCCTGCGTCAGAATTTTTTGGCAATATTTCTCGGTATTTTGGCAGGCGCTGTTTCTGGTATGGTTTCCGTTTTGGGTTTGTCCATGCTTTTTGGTCTGACGCATCAGGAATACGTGACACTGCTTCCCAAGTCCATTACTACGGCAATTGGAATGGGTGTTTCTCAGGAATTGGGCGGTGTTGTAACCATTACGGTGGCAGTTATTGTATTAACTGGAGTTTTTGGAAATATTGTAGCAGAGCCGGTATTAAAATTCTTTCGAATCAAGAATCCGGTGGCGAAGGGCATTGGGATCGGTACAGCTGCCCATGCTCTGGGAACTGCCAAGGCAATTGAGATGGGAGAGATTGAGGGTGCTATGAGTGGTCTGTCCATCGTGGTATCCGGTGTGATTACCGTGCTTGCCGCTTCCTTTTTTGCTATGTTATACTAAGGCATCATTTACAGTAGTCCGCTGGGACAAAGGAAAATAATGTACAAGAGATATTGCTTTTGCTATATACGAAAAATGAGGAGGGAATGATATATGAATAGTCAGGAATTAGAGGAAATATTGGATCGTCTCACAGAAACCAAGGATGCTGAACTGGCACACCAGTTTATGAAAGAGGTGCAGGATTCTATTGTGATTTTGCCGGCGATTATGCCGCCAGACACCGATCCTGCATTACTGAAACAGATGCAGAAAATGGCAAAAGATGGTACAGAGCAGCCTTTGCCAAAAGATGCTAATCCCAAACCATGTGTATTGGAAGACAAAAAGGGAAATAAATTGTTTCCGGTATTTACATCGATAGAGCATCTTGAAAAAGACAAAATTACGGAGCAGTTTCCGGTCAGGCTTAATATTCCCTTTGGACAGTGTGTCCAGTTATTGGGACAGACACAGGATGTCAGGTCCATTGTGGTAAATCCTTTTACCCATAATTTTCAAGTTGATTTTAAGATTGAGGAAAAGGATCAGGCAGAAGATGGTCAGTTAAAAAATGGGGAGAAAATTACGGAAGCACAGTTCCATGCTTTGGTACGTCAGCATGTGGAAGCGAATCTGCTGCCGAGGCGTCTGTTTACAGAACAGGATTCCTTGATGAAAGAAATTACAGAGGGTGGTAAATCCTATATTTTGGATCTATTTAAGCCCCCGTATAACCAAAACGGAAGCTGTCCATATACAGAGGAGGATTTTGACATCCTGTCTTTAATGATTCGGGACGATCTACAAATTATCCAGATTAGCTTGCCAGGCAAACATCTCTATGTGGGAACCTGCTCCAAAGTTTTTCTGGTATGGAATCCAGAGAAACAGGAAGCGGCTTATTATGCCATAGTTCTTAGTAAAGAAAAGCGTTTGATTCTACATCAGGCATTTGAGGATGGTACAAACAAAGAATTATCGGAAGCACCGGCGGAGGGATCCGAACTACAGACTATTATTGATTTACATTCTTGAATATGCGCCAGAGTTCAGTGAAACCTAAGGTTAATTAGGTAGTAATTATGATTTCATGAAGTTTGCAAAAATATAGTTACATAAGATTTTACTAAGGTATTTCAAGGTGAAAATTCTGTGCAGATAATAATTTCGTCTGGTAGAAATATAGTCTTGCAATCCCTTTAGTAGTAAGTACACAAGGAGGATGTAATGCAATGAATAAGAGCCGTCAAAAATTTAGTTTGCTATTTTTAGGTATATTGCTATTGTCTGTTATGACAGGCTGTGCTGGCAATAGTGGACGTAATGATAATAACCAAAATAATTCATCAGCGGAACAAACGAGAAAGCCATTGAAAACTTTGGAGGATCCTTCTTCTAATTTAGGACAGTGGGGCAGGGCAATGGGGTCTGTTCTGATTGCAATCAATGAGGGTGATGTCTATTATTTTGGTGGTTATGAACAGACTGATGGAAATAAAGAGGCGGCTGCCCGGATTCTGAAACAGAGCTGGAATATTACAGACCGGAGGGAACTTCTAGTACAGATTCAGAATCTTTTGACCACCGGAAGCCGGAAGGAGTATCGCAAAGAAGCCAAAGAAATGAAAGCTATGTCCAAAAAAGAATTGCGAACCGCTTTGAAGCAGCTGAGTGGAGATACTTTGAACCATTATAATATGGTGCAGTATAACTGGAAAAAGTGGAAGAAAAAAGGACTGTTGGCATGGGATATGTGCCGTGTGTCCCATTTGGCGCAATGGGGATATGTGGCAGGATATATTACCATTGAGGAGGCGCAGGCATTAATCGAGCCAGCAGCTGGGAAAATAGCAGAAAATTTTGATAACTGGGATGATGTACAACAGAACTGGCTGGACGGTTATGCACTGTATGCTGCCATTGATGCAGAGAATCCGGCAGGGACGGATTATGAAGTCAGACAGAAAAAATATGAGGAATTAAAAGAGGCACAAAACAAAGAGACAAAGTTATATGACGACAGCCTGTTTACGGCAGGAATTGTGCCGCTCTCCGGGGTGAGTGCGGATACCATATTGGCAGAGGTGGCTACAGCAGAAAAGGATAATCAGAAAACCGATGGCAAAAAGGATACGGATGCGACAAAAGAGCTGGAGCAGACGAAAGAATCTGATAAGAAAGCAGTGGAGAATGACAAAAAGAATAAGGAGGAGTAAAATGGATCAAAAGGCAGTGATTGAAAGCGGAAAAGCGATTCTGGGAATTGAACTGGGTTCTACCAGAATCAAGGCGGTTCTCATTGACGAAAATCATCAGCCTATCGCATCAGGCAGCTACGGCTGGGAAAATCGTCTGGAAAACGGATTCTGGACCTATTCTCTGGAAGATATCTGGAGGGGACTGCAGGAAAGTTATCATGATTTGACGGAGGATGTCAGGAAACAATATGGTACAGAGATTACAAAACTGGGTGCCATTGGCTTTAGTGCCATGATGCACGGCTATATGGCTTTTGATG
>CAMWKN010000297.1 GCA_947174825.1 uncultured Clostridium sp. | reverse complement strand
TTAGTAGATAATCCCTGTGAATGGTTGGTGGTGGACAGCTATCAGGCGACAGAGGAATATCTGCAGCGGCTAAACGAAATATGTCCTGTATTATATTTGGATGATTTTGGTAAGGAAGGATACAATGTAACAGCAGTCTTGCACTATGGTGTTGTGCAGAATCAAGAGAAATATGCGAGAGGCTATTCTCAGAGAGGGGTACAGGCATTGGTAGGTGCAGAGTATATTCCACTACGAGAAGAATTCCAACCGGCTCATTTGGCAGAATTGCAGGAAAAACACCTAACGGTCAGTCGGCGGCAAGAGGAAGGTTCAGATCCAGACAGTCTGGCTGGTCGACCGGCAATATTGATTACTACAGGTGGAACGGATCCCTATCATGTGACGGAACAGGTCTTGAAATGTTGCTTGAATGACCAGATATTTCATGGTTATCACTATCATGTGGTGGTGGGCAGTATGAATGATCACATTCAGGAATTGCAGCAGATGGCAGAGAAGTATGCGGTGAACGGGGTCTCTCCGATTTCGTTGCACTTTGGAGTAAAGCATATGGCTGATCTGATGTGCCGGTGTGATTATGCGGTATCTGCCGGGGGGACGACGCTGTATGAACTATGTGCCTGTGGTGTGCCAACCGTATGCTTTTCTTTTTCTGACAATCAGCTTCCGGCCGTTCGTTTGTTGGAACAGAAACAGATTATGCACTATGCCGGGGATGCCAGAGGGGGAGAGATTGCAGCAGAAATCGGTATGTATCTGAAAGCATATGTGGAAGATCCAGCAGAAGCAGAGCAATATAGAGAACGTATGAAACAACTGGTTGATGGTAGAGGTGTTTGGCGGATTGCTGGCTTCCTGTGCCAGAATACAAATAATTGAGCAATTGGTTTGGGGGGAAAGGATATTTTTTTAAGAGCAAGGGGTAAATTATTTTGGCAAATAGCCGATATCTTATAGAGATGTATTGTCAAATAAAAAATATAAAAGAGCGTGCTGCCACATCAGACAGCAGAGAGGAGGTTATTGTGAGACAGAATAAAATAGGACATTTTTTCAAACGTTTGTTTATGGCTGGAGTTATCATGGCATCTGCTTTGTCCATCGGACATACAGCATCTGCGGCAGACCGGATTCCGGTAGACAACATTACAGTTGATTATGCCAGCCAGACTTTAGAGGTAATTACTGCGGATAATGAACTGATGGTGGCATTTCCTACGGTCAAGATTGTAGATGATGAGATTACAGATATTAAGATCAAGAAATGGGATATTTACGATTACGAATATATGCAGGAGCGGGATGATGATACCAATCTGGTTACCGTGGATCTTTCTCCAATTAATAGTACCAAAGGTGGTTATGTTGCCGTCAAGACAGATGCCACTAGTGAAGCTTATTTGATTCACTTTGGCGCTGTGCATACGAAATTGTCCGCATCCTATGATCCTTCAGAGAAGATTGTCAGCATTATTGATAAAGCAGATGATTACAATGAATGTGAAGGTATGTTTGAATACAGAACCCAGTATGGCAACTGGGTAGACTATAATCAGGATGAAACTAACTTTCAGTATTATGAGCAGCAGGGAGCAACCTTGTATTTCCGTGAAAAATGTGGTTATGATGATGGGGATGAGTATATCAGCAAGGGTGTTTTGTCTAAGGGAAGTATTGCTGAAAAGGTTGGACCTGTTGACATTGATCCGAGTTTTGTGCTGTATGAGGCATTGAATACATTTTCTGGCAAAGAATTAAAGGTCAAGATCACAAAATTAAGAGAAGGTCCTACAGCCTCCATGAACTATGCAAAGCGTACCATTACTGTGAAGAAAAATTGTGAGTACCGAACAAATGCAGCCCTAGGTTTCAAAAAGACTGTGGATGGTAAGGCAATGGCAGTTAGAATTGGCAACGATGCTGGTATCTTGGAAGTACGGACAGCAGCAGTCAGTACGGCGAAGAAATATACACCACCATCTAAGATTACCCGTTATGAGTATCCGGCTACCAGAACCTTGACTGTGACAGCAGATGAAAATGGATATGTTGGTGGAAAAGCTGGTAAATTCTCTATGACATACAATGAAAAAACCAAGAAGATAGAATGCATTAGTACAGATCGGGATAACACCTATCTGGTTTATGTGAGAAAGGCAGGTAAATCGGTACCTGTAGCAGGTGACTCGGTGTTAACAACGGTCAGACCGACTAATAGTGATTCTGTACCAAAGGTGGTAACCTTGTCTGTATCCAAAATACCATCTGGCAGTGAAGTATATGTGGCTTATGCAGCAGATGTAAAGAACAAGAAATGGGCAACAGAGCCTGTTCTGCTAGGCAAAGCAAAATAAAAGAAAAAACGAAAAGAGCAAGGGGCAGTTGTATATACTGTCCCTCTTGTATGTGTAAATGATTGTCAGAAACATATTGACAGGAGAGTGCTTATGAGAAATAGATTTTATCCATATACAGCTGTTATGATGCTGTTGTTTCTGACAGTGACTGGCTGTAGTAGACAGAAAGAATTGATGCCGACAGAGAGTAGTGGTCTGTCCGGTTCTGCTGCTCCTAATGATTCTACGGGGCAATCTCCTTATTTTGCTTATGAGATTGATGAACAGGGGAAATATGTGACAATTCTGTCTTATTTGGACGAGTCTGAGGATACCATCGTGATTCCGGATCATTTTGAACGGGAGGGGGAGAGCTATCCGGTTACAGAAATAGCGCAGGATGCTTTTTATAATAATACGACAATCAAACATGTTACGATTCCAGATACCGTTAAAACGATAGGAAAAGAAGCATTTTGTAAATGTACAGCACTTCAAGAGATCGAGATTCCCGGATCTGTGGAGAATATTGGAACAGGGGCGTTTTATGATTGTACTTCCCTGCAAAAGATTAATATCGGTGCGGGGGTTACTGTTTTGCCGGATGAGATTTTCACAAATTGTGAGAATCTGGCAGAAGTGAATTGTCCAGATACGCTGGTTTCTATTGGAGATGAAGCCTTTTGGGGATGTATGGCGATGGAGGAACTGGATCTGCCACAGAGCCTTGCATACATTGGGGAACGCAGTTTTTATAGCAGCGGTCTAAAGACAATTATCATTCGTTCGGCTACAATCAGTGTGGCTGACGGTATGTTTGATGGAGTCGATGAATTAGAGAACATATATGTTCCTGAGAATTTACTAAAGACCGTTCGCGATATTGTGGATGATGGGACAGTAGAAGTTCATAAAATCAAGGCATAAAGTAAAGTTGAAAACTACGAAATGGTGTTTGCAGGTCTGAAAAATGTATGGTATGATTGATGCGGAAATGTAAGGAATTCAGTGATTATAATAATAGGAAAAGAGGGGACAGTAATGTTATGTAAAAAATGTGGTTCCAAAATATCTAAGGATGCTAAAGTGTGTGAAAAATGTGGTAATCCAGTAGCAGCAACATCAGATAAAGCCGGATCCGATCGGAAAAAGTGGATATATGTTGGTGCTGCCGCTGGTGTTTTGCTTATTCTTGCTTTTGTTATTCTGTTATCAGGGAAGGCAGGAGGGGATCTTTTGAAAACAGGCAGAAATGGAAACAACACTTCGGTTGATCAAACAGTTCCAGGAGATCCTGCACAAGCAGTAGATCAAGCAAATTCCGGTCAGGCAAAGAAAGGAAAAAATAAAAAATCTTCTAATGGCAATAATTCGGAGCCGAAAGAACCAGAAGCTCCGGATAATATGGCGACTCCCGAACCCACAGAAGAGGTAATCCTCAATTATACCGATGAATATGTTTTTCCATATAGTGATTCAAAATATTTGAAAAAATCAGATGTCAAAGATCTGCCGCCAGCTACAATCAGTCTGGGGAAGGATGAATTATATGCCAGATATGGTCGTATTTTTGACGATGTAGAAATCCAAAATCATTTCGATCAGTGCGGCTGGTATACAGCCACCTATAC
>CAMWKN010000296.1 GCA_947174825.1 uncultured Clostridium sp. | reverse complement strand
GGATTGCCAATATTACCATGCCAATTAACGGAAATCTGGGCAATATCAGCTATGTGTTGTGTGCAGTGGTAGGTGGTCTGCTTGCCTTGAACGGTCACACCAGCCTAACCATTGGTACCTTGGTGGCTTTTCTGAATCTCAGCAAGAGCTTTACCCAGCCGGTAACTCAGATCAGCCAGCAGATCAGTGCCATTGTAATGGCGGCTGCTGGAGCGGAGCGTGTATTCAAACTTTTGGATGAGCAGCCGGAACAGGATCAGGGTTATGTGGAACTGGTACGGGCAAAGGAAGATTCCGACGGAAATCTGACGGAGGTTACAGACAAGGCAGAGGCAGCAGAGAACAGCAGCTTGTGGGCATGGAAGCATTATCACCAGGAGGAGGGAACGGTTACCTATTCCAAAATGCTGGGTGATGTTACTTTTGATGGAGTGGATTTCGGCTATAATGATGAAAAAATGGTGTTACATGATATCAAGATGTATGCAGCACCAGGGCAGAAGATTGCCTTTGTGGGCAGCACCGGTGCTGGTAAGACCACCATTACCAATCTGATTAACCGATTCTATGATATTCAGGATGGTAAGATTCGCTATGATGGCATCAATATTAACAAGATTAAGAAACCGGATCTGCGCCATAGTCTTGGTATAGTATTGCAGGATACCCATCTGTTTACAGGAACGGTTATGGAAAATATCCGTTATGGCAGATTAGATGCTACGGATGAAGAATGCATCAAAGCGGCAAAGCTGGCAAATGCCCATGGTTTTATCCGTCGTTTGCCGGACGGTTACCAGACTATGTTGACTGGGGATGGAGGGAATTTAAGCCAGGGACAGCGACAGCTCCTTGCCATTGCCCGTGCAGCAGTGGCGGATCCACCGGTATTGATATTGGATGAGGCAACCTCTTCCATTGACACCCGTACGGAGATTTTGGTACAAAGGGGCATGGATGCTTTGATGGAGGGGCGTACTTCCTTTGTAATCGCCCATCGACTGTCTACAGTGCGGAATGCGGACTGCATCATGGTTATGGAGCAGGGACGGATTATTGAGCGAGGAACCCACGATGAGCTGATTGAACAGAAAGGGAAGTATTATCATCTGTATACCGGGATTGCGTGATGTTGCGTGGAAAATAGCGTGAAGCAGGAGGTGGATTATGAGGGGAAAATTACGAATTGCAGTGGTGGTAACAGCACTGGCGCTTGGTCTGGCGGGCTGTGGTGTAAAGGAACAGCAGAAGGATACGGCAGAGGATAAGAGTAAAGCAGATGCGGTTATCCAACATGCTGGAAATACTAGTGAAGAGCGGCAGATGTTAACTTTAAAAGAAGATATAGAACCGGGAGCGGTTTTGACGGAATATTGTCTGTATAAAGAGGAGGATGACGCTGTTATTGTGCAGTCGGATCATGCAGGCAATGAGCTGAGCCGTGTTACATTGGAGGATGATGATACTTTTGATGGTTTGTTGTGTGGAAGTGACAAGCGTATTATCTATGCCAGAGAGAGGGCTGACTCTGAATTGCTAAATATAGATAGAGATTTGTATAGTGCTCCCGTATTACAAACTGAAAATGGAGAAACCGTCCGGTGGGATCAGGCGGAGAAGATTGCCACATATCGGTATGAGTTGGGAGAAGAGTCAAATGTATATTATTTGCAAGAACCCTATTTGATTTATTGTGCAGATGATCATACCATGGTGCGTCACAATCTGGAAACCGGGGACGAGGAGAACATGGAGCTTTCTCCGGAGCATATGGCAGAATTTGATATTGCATCTTTAGATGGATATCTGTATCTGGAGGAGGATGACTATGACTATGAGGAGAAGATAGGCTTATATCGCATTGATATCGCTAAATGGACAATAGAGAAAGTAATTGAGTTGGAGAATCAGGAGGAAGAGATTGGACAGATTTGGATAGAGGGACCCCTTTTATATATGGAAATTGGTAGGGATGAAGATGGATTTGTTCTTGATCGTCTGGAATGTTTTGATCTGGATCAAAAGAAAACAGTGGGACAGCTTTCGACTCAGGAGATCATTTCTTTTTTAGAAAAAGAAAAACTTTGTACAGACGTAGTAGAATCGGATGTAGATTGCGATGGGCTATCTGTGTATGCAGGGAAAGTGTATATTACGCTTTCGGTATACGGACAGTTGGAGGAAGAAGTGAACGATGGTGTCAGAGTGGTTTTGCTTCGCTGTAGCGAGAATGATCTGTCAAATCTGGAAAACGAACAGGAAATGACAGAGTGGTATTATGAAAATAAAAATTATAGTGCGTTTTCAGTTCTGGATGGATATGGAGATCTCTATTATTTTGACTATGCAGACAAGGATATGGATGGTCATTTGATGCGTTATCATCTGGACACAAAGAAGATGGAAGAGGTAGGACATGATGAGCTGATCTGGCGTGGATATGAGGCGATTGGACGATATTAACTCAGAAATGAGGAAAATACATAAATAGTTTTAGGAGAAAAGGGTGAATATTATGGCAGATTATTATATTTCAAATGAATACTTAAAAGCAGGATTTTGTGCCAAGGGTGCCGAGCTGGTACAACTGCAAAATCTGGAAAATGGTGCGGATTATTTGTGGTCTGGAGATCCGGCTTATTGGAACCGGGTATCACCGGTATTATTCCCTTTTGTGGGAAAACTACAGGATCAGCGTTACCGGTATGAGGGGCAATGGTATGAAGGAATCGGGCAGCACGCCTTTGCCAGAGACCAAGTATTTGAACTGCTAAAGCAATCGACCGAGGAAATCTGGTTTGCACTGAATGATAACGAGGAAACGAGAAAAATTTATCCCTTTGCATTTTCTCTGCATATTGGCTACCGCCTGGAGAAAAAACGGCTTCATGTGATGTGGAAAGTAGTGAACCGTGGGGAGAAATTATATTTTTCCATTGGGGCACATCCAGCATTTCTGTGTCCAAAGCCAGGGAGTCAGGAGCAGAGTATGGATGGATATTCCATTGATCTGGGGCTGCAACAGCCTTCTGTTCGCAGTGGGATTCTGACAGACAAGGGAGTGTTGGGAGAGCGGACGAAAGATCTGGTCTTAACGGATGGAGCATTGCGTCTGACAGAACAGTTATTTGATGAGGACGCCTTGATTCTGGATGGGAAGCAGATCCATTCTGCGGTACTTCGTGATTCTTCCGGTCAGGTTTATCTCAAGATGGAATTTGATGCGCCATTATTGGGGATTTGGTCACCGGCAGGAAAACATGCCCCATTTGTCTGTATCGAACCATGGTATGGCAGATGTGACAGAGAAGGTTTTGACGGGACACTGCAGGAGCGGGAGTATGGTAATGAATTGTCTGGGGATGCTGTGTTTGAACGGGAATATACCATTGAGATCCTGGATTAAAAGGAGGAGTTATATGAGGAAGTATATCGTTTCTTTGATGTTCCTGCTGTTGTTTTCTTTGGGCTTTAACGTTAGTCAGGCAGCTGCCTATTCCGTTAAGGTGGAAAAGGATAGTATGTATGCTGATGTCATACCATCGAATATTATGAAAAATGTTGGCACAATGTTTCAGAAGCAGGTGCGAAAGTCCATGAAATATTATGACAAGTACAAAGATGCAGATAATTATACCTATATATCCAGAATTCCAGATGAATACCGTGATTTTATTGATATTGCAAAAGAAATCAAAGATTCTGATGAAGTTGTAATCCGTTATCCATTTTATATATATTTTCCGGGTGAAGAAGAGTATTATGGTGAAATGTACGATTATTATTTTATTGCAGAAAAGAATCAGCAAAAACTATGTATTTTCTCTATTAATGTGGATAGAGAGGAGAAGAAAGTGAGAACTCAATTTGTTTATGACAAAATGTTAGACCACTATTTTTCGCTGGATGAGAATATTACAGAAGAGACTTTATTTATGTCTCTTAAACACATATCCGAGCCAACGAGACCTCTATACATCACTTAT
>CAMWKN010000295.1 GCA_947174825.1 uncultured Clostridium sp. | reverse complement strand
GGATATGAGTGTGGACGAAGCACAGCGGTTGAAACTTGCCAGCGAGATGGAAAAAGGGCAGCCAGATACGGTATTTGTATTTGATGAACCAACAATCGGACTTCACCCGTTAGATGTGGAAATATTTGAAACTATATACTTCAAAATTTGAAATATAAGCAAAAGAAGCCTTTTTGAAGTGGTGGAGCTGATCAGTAAAAAACTGGATGAGATGATAGAAGGGAGGAGTTAATATAGAATTACTGATAACAATTGCTGTGACTTTTTTTGCGGGCATGGGAGCCGGATTAGGTACTGGATTTGCCGGAATGAGTGCGGCTGCCGTCATCAGTCCAATGCTAATTACGTTTTTGGGCATTGATCCTTATATGGCTGTAGGGATTGCCCTTTCTTCTGATGTGCTTGCAAGTGCTGTATCGGCCTATACATATGGCAAAAATAAAAATCTTGATATCAAAAACGGTCTGATTATGATGGCAAGTGTTTTGGTATTTACTGTGGTGGGAAGCTATGCTTCCAGCCTGCTTCCCTCTGCCACAATGGGTAACTTTTCTGTGTTCATGACATTTCTGCTTGGTATAAAATTTATTGTGAAACCGGTTATGACAACCAAGGAATCCATGCAGGGTGTTTCTGCAAAGAAAAGGGCAGTACAGTCTGTTATATGTGGTGTCTTAATTGGCTTTATATGTGGATTCGTTGGAGCAGGCGGAGGCATGATGATGCTTCTGATACTGACATCTGTTCTTGGATACGAACTGAAAACTGCCGTAGGCACTAGCGTATTTATCATGGCATTTACTGCGCTTACGGGAGCGGTTTCTCATTTTACGATAGGCGGTACTCCTGACTGGATTGTCTGCATTTTATGTGTGGCATTTACTTTTTTATGGGCGAGAATCGCAGCTGTGTTTGCAAATAAGGCAGAACCAAAGACATTAAACAGGGTGACCGGGATTGTTCTTGTCATATTAGGGGTGGCAGTGTTTTTATTTTCAGTTCTTGCATGAGGTGTCTCTATGGAATATTTTTGGTATATTATCGCTGCCCTGGGAGCTGGGGTAGGTACTGGATTGGCGGGATTGTCCGCGGCTACTGTCATGGTTCCTATATTGATCGTGCTTTGCCCTTCTTTCACCGGGGAGACAGGAGCCTATCATGCCACTGCCATCGCCTTGGCGTCAGACATCCTGGGCTCGGCATTTACTTCGGCTATTTATATCCGGCACAAAAATATTGATTTGAAGCGGGGCTGGATCGTTCTGACATGTGTTATCGCCATGTGTGTGGCAGGTAGTTTTGTTGCTTTCTCTGTGGGAAACGTCGTATTGGGTGGTTTCTCCCCTCATTGCTTTTGTCAGCCATGCTGCTATCGACCCGGCTATCATTTTTGAACGGTGGGATGTTCTGTTAATCTGTATTGTCACTGCTACCGCAGGCTCCATAGTGTCCGCACAATTTGCGAACGAAGTTAGCGCTAAAATGGTGGGACTGGTCACAGGTGCAATTCTCACCATTCTCGGTATTGCTATGCTATTGCTAAACTACCGAGATGTGATTTTCGTCCATCCGTTGGGGGTGTAGAGAAAGTGGGGATTTTTATGACAGTCTATGAGGACTGGGCGGAGGGAGGAAGAATTGTGATTATGGAAGGAATAGTTGGGGAATTCTATAAAAGATCTCCCTATTTTATAGAAATGTGAGGTAAATATCGATATGAATCACGAAAAATATAATGAAGAACTTGTGGAAATTTTAGTCAAGGCTGCTGGCAATGCATTCTCCTCTTTGAAGGAGAATCATAAAGAGCAATTTTATTATTATGCATTTATTTTTGATGAAGGTTTGCATCCATACATTTCAGCATGGTCATATGAAGCTCTGGATCAATCTATTATTGATAATGAAATAACGGATGAAGAAGAAAAAAGCTGGTGGAAATGGGATTATTCCGATTCGCCTTATGCTGTTTATGGATATGATGAGTTCTTTCAGGAAGTAGAGGAATTACTGGATAAAAGAGCCAGTGGATTGTCAGATGATGAGCTTTATGATATCGAATGGGAAGTACGGGTTGAATCAATGGAGGAAGCCATGAAAAGGCTTGACCAATCTGGATTGTTTGGTATTGGAGCTGAACGAAAAAAAGTGGTGATTAATGTGGAAATAGCACCACCGGATGGATCGGAATATGACAGAGCATTGCGATTAAATCCAGATTCTTCTTTGCTGTCTGAATATTTGGAAAATTGCGAAGAACCAGAGGAGGACTAAAATGCCATGAAAGAAATCATTGTTTATGAAATGTCATTCCAAGGAGAATTAAAATATAATGAGGACGTGTGTTGTGTTCCCTTTCAGGAAAAATATTGGAAGGAATATATGCAGATATATAATGAGTGCTTTTATGAGATGAGAAAAGATATGGAAGTGGAACCATTTAATTTTTATTCTGATTATTCTCAAATGAAAGATAAAATAAGCAGTACATATCTTTGCATATTAAATGGTGTAATTGCAGGGGCTGTTTCCTGTTATGGAAATGAAGTGGACGATTTATTTGTTAATAAGTTATTCCAAAGACAGGGATTAGGACAAAAGTTGCTGTTATGGGGAATGAATCATATCAGAGAGCAGGGCTATGATGAAATTGTTTTACATGTGGCGGAATGGAATCAGGGGGCTGTGGATCTGTATTTAAAGACAGGATTCCAGATCAAAAAAAGAGAGAAGGTTCGTTAACTTATGGCTTTTAAACTAGACAGTGTTGTGCCTTGGGGCAGAAATCTGGAAGAATATAAATTAATGTTTGGATTAGATGACAGTGATATGTCAAAGAAAATTGCAGGATTCGGGGATGGTCCTGCCTGTTTTAACTATGAAATGACAAATGCAGGTGGTCATGTTGTATCTTTTGATCCAATCTATCAGTTTTCCAAAGGGGAAATTGAAGAGCGTATTGAAGAAGTTCGAGTTACAGTAATGCAACAAATGAAAGAAAATATGGACAATTATGTCTGGACACATATTAAAGATTTGGACGAGTTGGAACATATTCGTATGTCAGCTATGAAGAAATTTTTATCTGATTATGAGCAGGGAAAGCAAGAGGGAAGATATATATTCCATGAATTGCCAACCAGATTGCCCTACGAACCGAAAAGTTTTGATATTGGTTTGAGTTCTCATTTTCTGTTGATGTATACCTCTTTGGGATATGATTTTCATATTCAGTCCATAACGGAAATGCTGAGAGTGTGTAAAGAGATAAGAATATTTCCGATAGTAGATTTGGATGCCAATAAGACGGATTTAATCAAAGATGTGATAGACTATTTTCAGAAGGACTACAATATCTCGATCGTCAAAACGGATTATGAGTTTCAAAAGGGAGATAATAAACTGTTGATTTTGAGGTAATTGATTATGAATAAGGAATGGTCTGAGCTTAATAAAATAATGCAGACAAAAATTAAGAAGAAAGACACCTATGAAATGGGTATTGACACTTTAGTTGATTTGCGAAATCAGTTAATGCAAACCCTAACATCATTCAATGACGAATTAAGCAGAGAGGAATTTGCTGCAATTCCCTTTATAAATGCAGATGGTTACCACAGTAAAACGATTGCTTATTCAATCTGGCATATTTTTCGTATAGAGGATATCGTTGCGCATGTATTGATAGGCGAAGAGGAACAAGTATTTTTTGCCGGCAATTATCAGGAGCGTATCAATTCGCCTATCATCACAACAGGAAATGAACTTGTCAAACAACAGATTGCAGATTTTTCAAAGCAGCTTAATTTGCAAGAACTCTATTCATACAGTATTGAAGTAAAGGAAAATACCGAAAAGATCATCAAAAGCTTATCTTATGACAAATTGAAACAGAAAATAGCAGAAGAAAGAAAAGAATATCTAAAATCGTTGAATGTTGTAAGTACAGATGAAAATGCAATTTGGTTGATTGATTATTGGTGTAATAA
>CAMWKN010000294.1 GCA_947174825.1 uncultured Clostridium sp. | reverse complement strand
GTCAATAATAATAATCACCATACCCTTTTATTTTTCTGGGTAAATAATTTTATTAGTCTATGCTTTTCGGACTGCCAATCGCTTGCAGCCCTACTCCCATATGGGATAGTCGTTGAACGTTCCCCTGTTCGGGGCTTCGCTGCTGATTGCCCATTAAAAAAGAGCAGGGGAGTAATCCTCGCTCTCATACAACTAATTTTTTTCTGTTTTCACAACCATCACGTTTAGGCTTATTTCATCCTTGCGTTGTGGTTTAGTTGTCTTTAGGGTTTTCCAGCAATTAACATAGAACGCACATTAGTATATATGCTTTTTTTGCACTTAATGCCTCGTTTCTGGCATCAATAAGCTTAAACAGTGCATCTAACTCTGCCTGTGCCATGTTCTTATACATATCAATGACTTCAGATATATTGGATTTCATGGAAGAAGCAGAATTCAATAATCCATTTTGCAATTCGGACAGTTTATCTTTGTATTCTTCTTCTGTATACTGACCTTCTGCATATAGTTTATTTAGGTTTTCAATGTCATTAGAATAGTTTTGAACCTCTTCTCTTGCTGATTCGTACTGTTTCACAAGATTACCAAGTTGAGCAATACCAAATTCAGTAAAGTTGCCATCTTTGTCATAGAGCATATCATCATTAATTAAGTCCGATAATCCAGAAAGAACATCTTGGAATCTCTGCGCTGCCTGATGTGCTCGTTCAAAAGTTCTCCAGTAAACATCATCCCGCAAAGCCTTACGGATATCTTCATTATCTACTTTAATTCCGTCAATAGTGGCTCCTAAACTATTATACTCTGTTAACCATTCATCAGCAGTCTTACCACCATAAACGCCTTCTTTATTTGTTAACGCCTTCTGGTAATTTGTATATGCCAGAAATCTTTCCTGAGTATATTTCTGTATTTTCTTTGTATTGTTGTCCATTTCTTTCAGATAATCATCTTCGGACAAATCTTTTCCATATGCCTTATTTAGATCATTGGTGGATTTAATACGTGATCCAATACTGTCTAACAGAGATAACTTCTTTTCAATCCTATCAAACGGAAGTTGTACCTTCTCATTATTCAGTTCCTCTATATCGGCAGTAAGATTATTTACTTCAGTATCAATGTTTTTATATTCTGTTAACCATTCGTCAGCAGTTTTGCCGCCATATGCACCACCGTTATTAAGCGCATTCTGATAATCTGTCCATGCCTGTGCTCTTTTTTCGGTCAGCTCATTAATTTCAGTATTAATTGTTCCGATCTCATCCAGAATATCAGATTCGGTCTTCATAATGCCTTTTGTAGACTTAATAGACAATAAAGACTGTAAATTTGACCGCAAGCTTTGAATAAGAGTAATTGCCCTATCAAATACTGTATATGGAAGCTGTATCATAGAGTTGTTAAGTTCTTCTTGTTCCTGTTGGCAGTTAAGAACTTCTTCCTCATATCCATTAACACTTTTCATAGCATCAATATATTCCTGCGATGCAGTTGTCCACAAACCACTATTAATATTCTCCTGAATGGTCTTATTTAAGGAAGCAATTTCATTTGTGTAAATTTGCTCCTGTTGTTTACTATAGCCAATCATCGTCTGATAATCAGATACAGTAAGATCAAATCCTTTGGTAGACTTAATAGACTGCCTTATAGACTCTTTGTTCTTGTCTGACGTTGTTTTGTCCTGTTTATTTGCATACTCCTGTTCTACATTATTTACTCTTTCTGTACCAAGAGCTGCCTTTTCTTGTTTTGCAGTTTCAGTATCAATCGCAAGCTGTGCCTCTGCTTCCTCACGGTGTTCAACAGCATTATTGTAATTGATACATGCTTCGTAAAAAGTCTTTGATACATAGCCTTTGGAATAGTATTCCGCTAATTTGGAGATTACACCTGCATCAATGCTTTTTCCGGAATTTGCAGAATTCTTCGCTTTATTGATATAGCTTTTTACTTTGGATTTACTCTTTTTGCTTAAGCCTTTATATTTTGAGCCTGTGCCGGCTTTATTATTGATAGTATTTTGGCTTTTGCTTTGTTGTTTCTGATAGTCACTAATTTCTGCTTTATCGTCCGATACAATCTTGTCGTATTGGGAAGCAACTTTATCTAACTCACTGTTTTTGATTTTGGCAGTAGTGGCATTTTTTGATTTTGCTTGTAAGAGACTGATTTTATCATTAGTCTCATTATCTAAATTCTCGTATTTTGATGCCGTATTATTAAATCGTTCTTCTGAAGTAGCAGCATAGTTTACAGCATATTCCAGTTTCGCATCTTCTAAATTGTCCAAAGAAAGGTTATAAGCATATAGCTTGTTGTATACAGAGACAGAATGAGACTGGATCGTTTTCATATCTGCACTGGAAACTGCCTTTTTCGCTTTGATAGCCCGTTTCGCATTATTCAATGCTTTCTTATATGCCTTGGATTTTTTGGACTTCCCTTTGGCATCTTTGGTTCTTAAAGCTTTCTTGACTGCCTTTGTGCCAGACTTACCAATCTTGTTAGTATCTTTACTTACTGCGGATGATTCAGAACTGTATGCCTTATCCTGCTTATTTAACTGAGAGTTACTATAGTCTAACTGGCTGTTCTGTGAATCAGCAGTATAAGCATGACTGTTTTCGCTGATGGAAGAGTAGGTATTGATTTTGTCCAGCTTTGCATCCCTCTGGGCATCACGCATATCTTTCAGATCCTTAATATAGGTACGGATCTGATTGTGAAGCTCTTGTATAGCTTTGCTGGCAGTTTTGGACTTCTCATACCATGTCTGATAATCTTTTATAACTTCCTGAACTTTGTCACTGTACTGCTTGATATTTATGCTTCCGTTTTTAACCTGCTTTTTAATGCTGCTGGCTTGCTTTTTGGAAACAATACCCATGGAAACTGCTTTGTTGACTACTTTGTTTGCCTGTTTGTTGTATTTATTGACTGCTTTCTGCTCATTTGAAATCTGGGTAGTAGTAGCATTTACGGCATTCCGATAGTTTTTAGCAGAGGTAGTGTACTTTCCTTCATCCTTTGCATTCTCAGCTTTAGACACATACTTATCAATCTTTTCTGTCTGTCTTTGAATCTTGATTTCGATCCAATCAAATAACTTGCTGATCCATTCCTGGAATTTCTCTAATGCAGTTTTCTTCTTTTTAGAATCATTTTTGGTTCTATTTCTCGAATCGGATGTGGTAGGATCTGGGGTTACATCTATTTTCACCTTATCCTTTTTATTTTTGCCATCAATAATATCATTTCGTTCTTCATCTGCACCATCTCTATAATAATCAACAACATTAGATGGCATTCCTGCCGAACCATTCTTACCACCCAAAGCATCCTTATACCGTTTTAATGCATTTGTAGAGTAACCTAATTTTTCACCAAATTTAATAAGTGCATCTATATCAGATGAGAAATCCAGACTTAATCCATTAACTGCCTGTTTTTCTAGTGCCATCTCATATAATGCATTTTTGGTATCATCAGTCCATCCTTTTTCTTTTGCAAGTTTATCAATTTCATCTGCGGTTGCATCTGCCAGATCTTTTGTGGTTGCCTCTGTCCATTTCTTTTCTGCATTAAGTTCTGCTTCTTTTTTGGAAAGTGCAGCAGTTACAACAGCTTCGGCATTTTCTACACCCATTTCCTTTAAAGTAGAAATGTAGTAATCCTCATTAGTACCATTTAACTGACTGAGAAAGTTATTGCTGTTTACCCACTCAGTAGCAAGTTTATTAGCTGCTTTTTGGCAGTCTTCCATCTCGGATTTACCATTGCCAAGAGTTTCTTCAAATTCTTCCCAGGAATCCAGACCTTTGATATCAGCATCAAAACCGGCTAATGTGTCAGCACCAATACCCACTTCTTTGGTTTTCTTATGCTTAAGATTTTCTTTCGTTTCGGCTAAAACATCAGAGATTGCACCAATACCTGTTTTCATGGAAGATAGCTGGTCAGATGCTTCTACCATCTTATTGATTTTC
>CAMWKN010000293.1 GCA_947174825.1 uncultured Clostridium sp. | reverse complement strand
AGCAGAGTGGAATTAATGAAGAGAAAATTGCTGAGATGTTACAACAGCAGGGTGGAATTAATGAAGACAAAATTCTCGAGATATTGCAGGGACAGACTGGATTTGATGAAGAAAAGATCTTTGAAATGTTGCAGAGTGAGTTAAAACAGATGGAGCAGACCATCAATAATAACACCACGCGCACAGCAAAGTTGTTGATAAAATATATCAATAAAACCTCTTTGGAAACCATGCAGAGGATTGGAGAACTGGAAGAGGAAATTCATTAATAAGAATAGGATAGGCACAGAGTTGCATGATGCGAATCTCTGTGCCTCTTTGTATTTATTGGATCAATTCCAGACATCGCATGATAAAGATCCATCCAGTCAAAGTAATGGAAGAAAACAAGGTGGTAGTTACTACAATGCTGGCAGCCAGGACATCGTCGCCATTCATGTTTTTTGCCATGATATAGGAAGTAGGCGTACAAGGAGAAGCTAACATAATGATGATTGCTACCAGTTTTTGATCTCGAAATCCCAGCCAGACGGCGAGGGGCAGAAAAATCGCAGCCAGAATTACCAGTTTCAAGCTGGATGCGATTATGGTTGGTTTGATTTTAGCAAAGGCTTTTCGTCCCTCAAAGGTGGCGCCAATGGCGATTAATGCCAAGGGGGAAGCCAGAACCGCCAGATTGTGAATGGATTTATCTAACATATTCGGAAAATCCAGATTAAAATAGGAAGCCAGTAGTCCCAGTACAATACCAATGATAATGGGGTTTTTGGCAACGCCAATGCAGGCGGCTTTGATCTGTCCTGTTTTTGGTGCACTAGCAGTTGTGCCGCCGGTATGAGAAGCAGAACCCCTGTCTGCGGAGTATCCGCCTTCTAAGGTTAATATCACAACAGCAAAAATATTATAAAGCGGTACGGAGCCAATAATCATCAAGGGTGCCATTCCCGAGGTGCCGTAAATATTCTGGATGAAAGCGATCCCCAGAATAGCGGCACTGCTACGGTATGCTCCCTGGACAAAGGCTCCTGTCATATGCGGATCCGGCATTAGGCGTCTGGTCAATATCCAGATTGCCAGAATGGATACCAGGGTAGCAAAAAAACAAAAACCGATATATTCCAGATCAAAATTATGCTGGATATCCGTGTCTGCCAGATCTTGAAATACCATGCAGGGCAGACAGATCTTAAAAACAAACTTATTGGATACCTGTGCAAAATGTTCGTCAATGATATTCCACTGTTTCAGAAAGTATCCCAGTATCATTACTGCAAATACAGGGACGGTAGCATTTAAGCTATAAATAAAACTATCCAATTAAATAACGCTTCCTTTCTCGTATAGCATATTTGCGTTTTTGATTATGCTGGCTGTGCTGGTAAAATCTTTTTCAGTAATTTAATGGCACCAATCTGAATTTTTTCTATTGGTGCCATTCCTTTTTAAGAGCGCTTCTGTTGTTTTTCCTTTTTGATGACTTCCTGATAACGATTCATTTCTGAGGCAATTACACCACTGAGAGCGATTAGGCTGATCAGGTTTGGGATCGCCATCAAGGCATTGGCAATATCCGAGAATGTCCAGGCAATCTGTAAGGTTGTGGTTGCACCTACAAAAACGATCAGAGAGAAAACAATACGGTATACCATATTGTATTTATGGGTTCCAAACAGATATTCAAATGCCTTTTCTCCATGATATTCCCAACCCAGAATGGTGGAGAACGCAAAGAGAGTAATGCCTATACATACCAGCCAGCCGCCGGGAGTACCTAATACCGTTTTGAAGGCAAGAATGGTTAGAGGAGATCCCACGACCAAAGTGCTGTATTCATAGCTGCCATCTTCACGAAAGAGGTATGCATTGCCGGCAGTGTCATGGTACACGCCAGGGGTAATGACAGCATTTTCATCCTTTGGTGATATATCTATATTGCTGGCTCCATCCCTGATTAAGTCTAATTTATCTTTGGAGGAGGCAGCAGCTTTCCTCGTGCTCGAATCGGTGGGTGCCAGGGTAATCCGAGAGGTATTGTCCTTTACATTACGATCTGTCAGAAGGAGTTCGTAGTCTACAGATGTAGTTATTTTATCGGCGGTGCTTTCAATGGTTACAATATTATTATTCACTTGATATCGTCCAGTTGCAGCGGTTTCAGTGGTACCCAATACTCCGGAGCTGGCGATACAGATACCGGTAATGGTACACACTACAATGGTATCCCAGAAGGTACCTGTCATATTGATATAACCTTGGCGGACTGGGTCATTGGTGGATGCCGCTGCAGCCGTAATCGCAGCAGAACCCATACCAGCTTCATTGGAAAAGACACCTCGTGCTACACCGAAACGGATTGCCTGGGACATGGCAGCGACGATACTGCCACACATTCCGCCTTCTACAGCCTCCCAGGAAAATGCCATCTTGATAATCATGACGATGCCGGCAGGTACATTGGCGATATTGCCGATAATGACCACCAGGCCGGCAATTATGTAAAAGACAGCCATCAAGGGAACCACTACTTGTGATACTTTGGAAATGGATTTGATTCCACCGATGATGATGAGTAATGCCAGAAGCATAATGATGATTCCGGTCACTACTACTGGAACATGGAAGGTGGATTCCAGTGCAGTAGAGATGGAATTTGCCTGGGTCAGATTACCGATTCCAAAGGAGGCAACTACCGCAAAGAAAGCAAAGAGCCAGGCTAAAACAGCACCCAGGTTTTTATGTTTTAGGGCTTTTTTCATGGTATACATAGGACCACCGGACATTTCGCCCTGTTCATTAATCTCTCGGTATTTGATTGCCAGCATACATTCACTGAATTTACTGGTCAATCCAAAGGCAGCAGACAGCCACATCCAAACCAGAGCTCCGGGACCGCCGGATACCATAGCAGTTGCCACGCCCACGATATTACCGGTACCAATAGTGGCAGCCAGTGCAGTCGTCAGTGCAGAAAATGGAGATACATCACCATCGCCTGTCTTCTGTCTGGCTTCTTTACTGAGTACACTGCGCAGGGCATAGGGAAGATTTCTCCAACAGAGCGCTTTGGTACGGATGGTCAGAAAGATACCGGTGCCTACCAGCAATACTAACATGATCGGTCCCCACACAATATCATCAATGGCGGTTAGTATGTCTGACAGACTGCTTACAAATTGGTTCATTTTATTCATGCTGCGAGCCTCCTTTCGTGCAATCCGTAGGTATTTCGGACTGCTTGCAGCGTATGTGCGAGATCCACTTCGCCTCTAATAGAAAAAACCACTGTAAAAGTGGTCTAAAATAGTTGTACTAATATATTAAATTGTAGCATATTTTATGCCTTGTTGCAAGTATACACGTATACTTGCAGCTGTAACAGGTATATTAGATTGTCAAGCTTTTGAACACTGATTAACTAAATATTTGTTGACACATATGTATTTTGGTTATATTATAAGTAAATGTATCTGATTGGAAGATCATGCTGGATTATTTATTCCAACATGGTTTATGTTTCAGTTAACACCAAAAAAGAAAGAGGAAAGAAAATGAGGAGAAGTAGGTTGGTTTTTGTTGTGCTGATGTTAGCAATAATGATTTCAAGTTTATTGCTAATGTCTATTTCCATGGCAAAAACGGAGAATCAGATACAGGACTATTCCTTATCTGAAATTAAACAAATGAATGCATCAGATGAAGAGTTTGATTTTACGATGAATGAGGAGGGATATCTTGAAGAACTTTATGGTACATATAGCGATATTACGGTAGATTCTTGGGAAACAGCGTTATATTCCTTATATAACATAAAATCGCTGTTGGGAATTGATAATCCTTTTGAGGAGCTGGAATTTCAGGAGTGTTTTCATGATGACTCTGGATATGTCTATAGCTTTCGGCAGATAAATAAAGGGGAGCTTGTTTCTGACCGAGGGCTTGTTATTAGTTGCGATGGACGGGGGAAAATTAATATGTTATCGTCCTCCTATCTTAATA
>CAMWKN010000292.1 GCA_947174825.1 uncultured Clostridium sp. | reverse complement strand
GAAGCAGGGGAGGAGAGGGTGTCTGTTTCCGATATACTTTATCTGGAGGCACAGAATCAGAATATTTTGATTTGTACGGCAGAGCGGTCTTATGTGGTTCGTTATAACCTGAGGGATTATGAACGGGAGCTGAGGGAGTCTGGTTTTTTCCGGATTCATCGGGGATATCTGGTTTCTCTGGGGAAGATTATTGCTGTCAGGAAAAACGAAGTTACTCTGGAGGGAGGGATTTCATTGCCTTTAAGTCGGACAAGGGAACGGTCATTGAAGGAAGCTTTGTATCAATTTATTAAAAGGGAGGCATTGTAATGGGCTACTGGCTTGCACTGATGGAATCCATTGTGTCTATAGTTGGTAATTTTTATTTGATTGCAACGGTTATGTTGCTGTTCCAGTGCTTTTTCGATGCTGAAATGGTATGGAATACCAAGAAAAAGAGGATACTGCTTTGCCTGTCTGTGGTGGATGAGATAGTCTGCCATATCTGGGATCATCCCATTGTGACGATTTTGGTAGTGCTTACCTATCTGTTTCTTTTGGGTTATGGGTGTGGGAAGAAAACAATATCCTGTGCAGGAAAGGCATTTTTGGTGCTGTTGTATTTGCTTAGCTGCTTTATGATGCTTAGTGATATTGGTGCTTACTTTGTCCTTCCAGAATATTCTCTGTCTGACTCCCATGAGCTATATTATAGTGTGATTGCTTTGTTGATTTTTCTCCCATTGTATTATTATCTGCGTTTTCGATTTTGGAAACAGGGAACATGGATTCCATTCCGAAAGCGGGAAAAATGGCTGTTTCTATTTTATTGGTTCTATATTTCCGGTTTTTATTTATTGATTCTCCTTATGCAGGAAGACCAGAATTTTATGGAGGGAATTTTGCAAACTGCCTTCCTGCTTACTATGTTGATCTTTAGTCTGGGTCTGCCAATTTTTATTTTACAGAACAGGGTAAGTAGTTATTATAAGGACCGGCAGGATTACCAGGAAAGGATCTTGCAGGCAGAGTTATCTTATTTTCAGCAATACAAAGAAAAGCAAAGGGAAACCAGGCGGTTTCACCATGACATCAGAAATCATCTGCTGTGCCTGCGTATGCTATTGGAGAAAGAAAAGGAAGGGGAAGTAAGGGAATATCTGGACAGTCTTTTAGCCAATGTATCTATTTTGTCTCCGGAGATTGTGACTGGAGATGAAATGTTGGACTGTATTATTTCAGCCAAGGCTTCTTTGATGAAACAGGAAGGTATTTTATTTTCGTTGGATGGGATGCTTGACGGTGGAATGCATTGGAAACCCATTGATCTTTGTGCTGTTTTTGCCAATGCGCTGGATAATGCCATGGAAGCATGTAAAAAAATTCCCCAGGGACAGGAGCGGAACATTCTGCTTACGATCAGAAAAACAGAACGCTATTATTGTATTGATATTATGAATACAGTATCTGAGGATGTGGATTGTGTTAAATTGCTGGAAGGTGGTGCTTCACATACTTCCAAACCGAATAGACATCTGCATGGCTTTGGAATACAGAATATGAAACAGACCATAGAAAAATATGGTGGTTTTCTACAGATGGACTATCAGGATCACCGGGTTACATTGTCATTATTAATTCCCCGGTCATTCACGACAGGAGAATAACCATTTACGACAGATAACGTCTTTTTTTCTTTAGAGATGTTACTATAATCGCACAAGGTCATCAGCATAAAAGCTGACGAAGAAATGAGGTGGATTATGTTTCAGCATACGAATGATAGGATACGTTACTCTGATGGAGAAAAGAATGGAGAGAATGTTTTGACAGGGGCTGTGATATCCAGACAGGAGGCAGAGGCGTGCAGACACCGTCTGGAAAAACGGTGGTATCGACGCTTAATTTTAATTAATTTCCTCTTGGTTATATCGGTTTGCGTGGCAGTGCTTGTCCATGCCAGGTCTTATCCCGGAATGGCAAAACAGGCATGGAAACAACTTCAGGCTGAAGCTCAGAATGAAGTTCAGAATGACATTCCTTTTGAATTACAGATGCTTGTCTATGGAATTTTTTTATTGGTCATTGTTTATCTTGCATTATATTATATTTATGCTGAGGTTCGTTCTATGAGTCTGCGCATTACAGAACGCAATTTTCCGGAGGTTTACGAATTGATAGAGGAATATGCTCGCAGGCTGGATATGAAGCAGGTTCCAAAGGCATATGTGATGCAGTCAAACGGAGTTTTAAACGCTTTTTCTTCTTTTTTGTTTCGCAGGCAATGGATCGAAATTAATGCAGAAATTTTTGAGGTTGCCTATCGGGAATTTCATGACATGGATGCGCTGGGATTTGTCATCGCCCATGAGATGGCGCATATTTATTATGGACATGCCACTTTACATTACCATCTGCTGATTTGGTTTTCTAATAATATTCCAATCCTTGGGGCGATTGCATCCCGAGCCAGAGAATACAGTGCAGACCGTCTGGCACAGAGAGTAACCGGAACCGATGGCGTTGAGGCAATGTTTATGCTGATGGTGGATCGGCATTTATATAAAATGGTGGACCGGGAGGATTATTTGCAGGAGGCGGCACAGCAGAAAGGTTTTTTCCTGTGGCTTGTGAATCTGCTGGCAGATCATCCGGTTTTATGTAAACGGATTCGTGCTTTGGATCAGATGGAGGGCAGTGGGGAACTGTATTGAGACAGTTCCCTGCTGCCTCCTGTTTTTTGGAAGAAAGATTAGGATTATCGGAAAGTGAAAAGGGTGATGCTTGAGGAAATTCACGGATCTATTTTCTCTGCCTGGATTTCTACGGATCCATCCTCAGAAAGGATATAATGGACTTGGATAGGATCCCAGCTGTCATCCGAGTGATCTCTTCCTTCGGAGTAAAGTTCATGTTTGCCTGCAAAGGATTCGGTGTCAAAATTGTCTTCATCATCAGTTCTTCCAGAAAAGGATTTCTTTTGGTCTGCTGATAATATTCTACAGCTGTTGCCGTCCAGGTCTACTTGAAAATAGTGCCCTGCGATTGCAGTATTTCCATGGTAATAGGTATATCCATACAAGAATCTGCCATAGGTACCAATGATTCTCGTATAAGTGTAAAAAGAATCGTCAGATGGCCACGTACAGATCAGTTCCGGTTTTTGTAACGAATTGTTTTCATCCAATGCCAGGTTCATTTGATAAATTCCAATGTCTGTTAACACATAATTTTCTCCTTGCCAGTACATATCTATAATATCTTCTGAAGAATCAAATTCTGCCGTATCCACTTCATTCAGAGAGAGATCCAGTGCAAGCAGATTTCCAGATCTGCTTAGATAGATGTATCCGGAATCCGGATCTGCGCCCCAGATTTGAAAGGAATCCCCTGCTTTTTCCTGTTCTTTTGTCACAAGGATATAGCTTTGGTCAACTTCCATTGTCTCTAAATTGATTCTGCATAGCTGTGCTGTTCCCCAGTCGTATTCTGCCCCATTATCTCCGATAGGTTTTGTGATACATTCATGATAGGTATAATATAAATAACCAGAGAGGAGAAATACATTGTGCAATATGTATTCTGTGGGGAATTCCTGTTTTTCCAGTGAATCTAAGTGTGGGATTTCCTGTGGATCAACCAGGGGAATTTCCTGTGGATCCTTTTTATTTTGTGTTTGCTTCTGCGTTTCTGCCTGCCCTTTTGGGTTCATGGTAAGAGTCCAGTATAGGACAAGGTCTTTTTCCTCGGTATCCCCTTTTATTCGATATTCTTGAATCTGATATTCCTGATCCTGGTATTGAAATGGTTCGCCATCAAATAAGGACTCTTCGGATATGGAAAATGTGGTAATTTCCTGAGGATTTCTGACAGGTTTTGTTACTACCGGTTTTGGTGTGGTGCTGGAAGTTTCATTGCCTGTTGCCGGAGAAGTGGCGGAGTCTGCCATCCCACAGCCGGTCAGACTCAGCAGTAAAATAACCATAGTAAATCCTTTTATGAGTTGTTTTTTCATGTGCTGGTA
>CAMWKN010000291.1 GCA_947174825.1 uncultured Clostridium sp. | reverse complement strand
TTTCACATAAATTAGCGGAAAAATAAATTTTCATATGTTCTTCCATATTATCTCTGACAGACTGTATATCTTCCTCCCCTATAAAAGTAAGGGGCAAAAGGAGCAGAAAAAGCTGCCGTCCGTTTTTCAAAGCCAGCAACTTCTCCACCTCTTTATAAGCTATTGTCCGCAATTCATAGTGTGGTCCCGTACTCCCTATTTGTTCATCATTGATAAAATAAAGGATATCACCCGGATGAAATTCAATTTTTAAATTTTTGCCCGGCAACAGTTCCTCCAGCGTGGTAGGATTATCCAAATATCCATCACTTTCCTCAAGAACACCTTCATAATATCCGGTAAACTGCTCCCACCAGTTTCCGACTTCCTCTGTATACACTTCCTCCATAAGCTCAGATACGGAAATATCATTGGACTCGTCATAACTATTTGGATAACAGCAACCAAAATAATTAATCCAGAAATTAAGACAATCAATATCTTCCACACAAATTTTTTTCATTGCTTTTCTCCTAAATATTTATTTTCATTTTCTAATTCGCACACTATTACAAATTCAAACACAAATTCCGAATTTATCGACTGTTGAGGGAACACCTATATGCTTCAATAATCGATTTGACATTTATGTTTAACTCATCTTCGCCATTTAAATAAAGCACTTTGCACGGTAATGTGGCTGCCCATTCCAAATGAGTCTTCAAACATGGAGAACCATCTGTTTCATAATGGGAAACACTATCAAGAAACCGCTGGTGTTCTTCGTACATATCTCCATTCTCAAGAATTCTATCTCCAAAAACCGCAAGTTCTCTTTCGTGAATTCTTGCTACTCTTACTTTAGGAGCAACAGTAATATGAACAGCTAAGTCGAACAACGGAACAAATGGTGCGTTGAAACTATCCATGGAACCCGCCATCACAAAGTGCTCGTGTTTAGAGATAGCTTCCATAAGCCTGTCTGCTTTTTCTGCCCTGGAATACATTACTGTAAACGGAATTTCAGTATCCTTTCTCCAAATATAATCATCAATGTCATAATAGGGATAATTTAGTTGCTGGGCAACCATCTTGCCCAAAGTTGTCTTGCCAGCACCAGCTGAACCAAAAATAATAATTCCTCTTGGCATTTTGAACCCTCTATAAATTTCTATTGTCATTAACAACAACACATAAAGTATATCATATCATTTAATATATTTCCATATCCTTTCAACAGCCCACTTACACATCGTTTTTTATTAGGTAAACTTGTCCTGCCCATCCATACTTTTTTATAAATTGTTTGCTTGTTTGAATAATAAAAACATTTCTTTTATGCTGTCTGCAAAAGCATCAGCATCAATGCAGGTGCATTATTTAGCAGATGAATAAGGAGTGGAATTGTAGCATTTTTTGTCTTGATAAATGCTACGGAATAGAGGATACCTGTTACAAACATACCGAGGTTGTAAAGCAACTCCTGAAGCGTAAATTCATGCATATGAAGTGACATAAACAACAGCGATGCTACAATGATTCGAATGACAACGGAAATGCGTTTTCCCTTTTCTATAGGTATGATTCGGAAAATGAATTCCTCAGTGATCGGTCCCAATATTCCAAATGCAAGAAACAATACTGGGATTGGGAGTATTGCAGCGGCTTCTGCCACACTATTGTCATTGACTGAAACATAATTCGGATAAAACATGGCCAGTGGGAGAGCGGAAAGATTTGAGAGGATAATGTTCGCAACAAATACACCCATCAACCATAAAACATTTTTGGCTGTATGTGCTCTCCACTGGTTAACACCTTCCTTAATCATATTATGGAAAACTATCATTCCTACTGTCCCAAGAACAATATAGTTTATGGCTTGTATCCAAAGGGATAAAGGCGTGTGCCTGAAATAGTTCAATCTGGGCAGAAGTAGTGCAACTACTGCATATATACCCCCAAAAACAAATATAACAACCCTGCTATTTTTTTCGGATACTGTATTTTTCATGTCAATCTCTCCTTGTAAATTTAATGTATTATTGAGACAGATGTTAAAATCAAGAAAAACAATATTGCAAGTGGGACAATGCCAAGCATAAAAGCAAAGAAAATATATTTTCTTCTACGGCGTTTGGAAGCGTCAATAAGCAATATAACAGCACCCCAAAGATAGATTGTGCCGATTATGATACCGATAAGCAATACCACAGGAAAGTCCCGTAGCGCAGAAAGCAGTATCACGAATAGCAAAGACACAATAAATAAAATCAGTGTAATGCGCCTTTCGCTACTGCGTGCCGCAGCATTTATACAGATTGTAGAAGAAATAGATTCATTTGCTTCTTGAATTGTAATTGTGTCGCTCTCATTTTTCTTACTGTGCATCAGTTCCACAAGACTAACTTCAAGAGCTTTGCTCAGATTCTCAAGTGTCTCTATATCGGGATAACCGTGACCGTTTTCCCATCGGCTTACAGCCTTGTCAGTTACCAAAAGACGCTCGGCAAGTTCCTTTTGCGTTAGTCCAACAGCCTTTCTTTGCTGTGCTATAAATCGACCAAACTCTATTGTATTCATACACCACACCTCCTTGTATCGCAATAAAATGATATTGTATGCTTATGAAAAACGCAATGAAGAAATCATAGAATTTGGAAAAACTCTACTCTATGATTCGTAGACTTCCCCAAAACACGCTTATATGTGCAAATGATTTCCCACCATCCATGATTGATTACATAGTCCACTTTCATAAGACTTAATATTGCGCACACTATAATCCCTTTTGCCATCCAGATTTCCAGAGGAGGCTTAATGCCCCCTTGGTTACAGGAACAGTCTTGCTTACATCCAGACTACTTAATTCATTGATGTAACAATTAAAACTTTTCAAGGCACTTAATCCCCACTTACCGTTGTACCGCATCCACGCTGTTCCACAATCTTTACACAAAAATAGCACCTAAGATTTTCCTAAGTGCTATATAGTGTCATTGCAGCAAATCAGAAGATTATTGAATAGTTATTTAACAATTATGCCATTTTGTTGAAATGAATAACACGTGTTTAGCCTGCTTTTCACCTCATCGTCAACCCAAATACTTGTTCTTCTTTCAATTCCATCTGCTGTTTTTATTGTTAATATATGAGAAACTTCTTTTATCGATTTTTTTAATCTTTCAAAATCTTGATATGATTTTAAATCCTTAGTGGATTTTAAGGGTTCATATCCGCCATCATCCTTGTATTGGATTGTTTTGGGATATTGTAGCTCTACACCCATATAATATTCAGGAGTAACAGCATAAGAATAAGACGTCGAGCAATGTAGTTTTTTATCTTCGCCGACATTGAGCCACAATGTTAGCGGAGAAATTCCTACCACAGGTTCATTGAAATCAGCGCATTTATATTTTTTTCCCTCATATACATGTAACTTTTCATAATTACAGTTCACTAAATTCGATGTAATTCCCCGATGCAAAAACAGAGAATAATCTCTTTTCCAAACAATTTTTTTGCCAGAAAACAGTATATCAAATAAACTATTATATGCAGATAAATATTCTTCCAAACTAGATTCTATGTAATCAACAGGCACATGCTCGTTAAAAATGACCAAATGATATTCTGCTAAAATTTTTCCAACTTATTTGGTAATAAGAAAAAATTATACACATTCCAACCATTTACTAAATAATCCATCTATATTAGATCCTCCAATTTTTCCCTTTGTCATTCATAAAAAATTTATCACATAAGCTTTTAACTGTCATCCTTATTCTGATTTATGGATTAAAGCCCAGAGCAGACTTTTGCTTAATTGCTGCCTCTTTTGGGCTGATGTCATATTCTTAAATCTATTATTGTACTTGTAGCAAACTTTGAAAACCTTACAGATTCACATCAAATATTGCAATTATTTGTTCATCTTTTACCTCAAAGTCTATTTCAAACCAAAAATCCAATTCCTCTCCGAAACTTGTCTCTTATCACCATCTCCGCGCCCACGAGACCTCTCTACATC
>CAMWKN010000290.1 GCA_947174825.1 uncultured Clostridium sp. | reverse complement strand
ATACAAAATGCTTGCCTTTACTATAAAGATATGATAAAATCAACACATTGCGAACACAACAATTTGCTTCAAATTCATAAGCAGAAAATGAATCAAGTTATTCCAATAACAAGATTATAGCAAGATTGATCTTATTGTGAATTGTTGGCATTTTGTTTTTTTTATTTAAAAAATGTCATATGGGAGGATAAATAATTATGCAGGTAGTAAAGTATGTTTTTCAACCTCACGGTGACAAAAGGGGACAATTAGTTGCGTTAGAGGAATTCAAGGATATCCCATTTAAAATTAAACGAGTATATTATATGTATGAAACAGTAAATGATGTGGTACGAGGGCATCATGCACATAAATCTCTGAAACAAATCCTGATCTGTATCCATGGAAGCTGTAAAATTAGATTAGATAATGGAGTTGAAAAAAAAGTAGTTCCTTTAGAGAAACCATATGAAGGATTATATGTAGCAAGTAACATGTGGAGAGAAATGTTTGATTTTTCGGAAGATGCTGTTTTAATGGTATTGGCTTCTGAATTATATGATGAATCAGATTATATTAGAGATTATGATGAATTTTTAGCATATATTAATCAATCGGAGCAGGATTCATGACAAATCACCTTAAACAGTATAAACAAATGGTTACTGTAATCACTCTAACTTATCAGAGTGATTACTTATATGAAACGATAGATTCTGTGCTGAGCCAAACGTATGGTCGGATTCAATACATCATATCTGATGATGGAAGCGACCATTTTCATACGGAAGAAATTCGGGAATATGTCAACCAAAACAATAAAGGCAATATTTGTGATCTTGTTGTACTGCATCATACGAAAAATATAGGCACAGTTAGAAATTTAAATCAAGCACTTACCTATGCGAGAGGAGACCTTATTTTATATTTATCAGCAGATGATTTGTTTTATGATACAGAAGTGATTTGTGACTGGATAGATTTT
Organism: uncultured Clostridium sp.; assembly: GCA_947174825.1. The sequence continues at coordinate 3,066 of CAMWKN010000290.1, read as the reverse complement.
TTTTCAAATGAAAATTATCAGATTGCTACAGCACTTCGTGCAATCTATGACAGAAAGAAAGAGGCATCTCATGAAGTCTTACCTACCCAAACGCAAATCCAATTAATTTTAAAAGGAAACCAAGATGATTTCTTTGATGAATTGGTAAAGGCTAATTTTATTTTTCATTGTAATATTGCCTTTACAAAACAGTTTATGGAAGAGCATATGCCATATGATGAACGATACCATTTGATAGAAGATCATCCCATGAATTTGAGATGGGTACGGACGGGGGTTGCATTTGGTTTTATGAATCGAATCAGCATTATGTATAGTAGTAACGGAATTAGTTCACCAGTGAATCTCAATAAAACTTATCTAGAAGATGTTAAACAAATATATAAAAATGAAGTATTACCTTACACAGCACATCCACATAAAATACGTTTTTATTATATCAGATGGATATTGAATCATAAAAATGAAAGCCATTTCCTAAAAGGATATCATTGGTGTCAACAGCATCCGTTTTTTTGGACTTTGTTAGCACTTGGACATCCTGTCAAAGCTTATCAGAAAGTAATACGTACATTAAAAACAATAGTCCAGAAAGGAAGAAAATCATGAAAGTACCTTTTGCAGATTTTAGACCGATGCATGCAGAAATCCAAGAAGAATTAGAAGAAGCATTTCGTAGGGTAACTTTTCAGAACAGCTATTTTATTCAAGGGACAGAATATCAAAAATTTAATGAAGAATTTGCAACATACTGTGGCACAAAATATGCTGTTGGAGTTGCCAGCGGCTTGGATGCACTGCAATTGATTTTGATGGCGATGGACATTGGACCAGGAGATGAAGTGATCTTACCAGCCAATACCTTTATTGCCACTGCACTAGCAGTATCACGTGTCGGAGCAACTCCGATTTTGGTGGAACCATCCATTGACACTTACACGATGAATCCTGTTTTAATTGAGGAAAAAATCACAGACCGAACCAAAGCCATTATTGCGGTTCATCTGTATGGCAGATGTTGTGATATGAATGAAATCAATCAAATTGCCGGAAAATATGGAATTAAAGTGATCGAAGACGCAGCACAGGCGCATGGTGCTACTTATAAAGGGAAAAAAGCCGGTAATTTAGGATATGCGGCAGGTTTTAGTTTTTATCCTGGCAAAAACCTAGGGGCATTAGGGGATGGCGGTGCAGTAACTACTAACGATGAAGCATTAGCAAAGAAAATCCAGATGCTAAGTAATTATGGATCCGATTATAAATACCATCATATCTATCCTGGCATAAATTCCCGATTGGATGAGTTGCAGGCAGCTTTTTTAAGAATAAAATTAAGACATTTAGATCAATGGACAGGAGAACGGATTCGAATAGCAGGGCAATATATCAAAAATCTTACAAATCCAGAGCTAAGTCTGCCCTATCACAATGACAAAGATTATGGAAATGTATGGCATATTATGCCGGTTCGAGTACAAGACAGGGAAAAACTTGAAAAATATCTGTTAGATAAGGGAATTAGTGTACAAAAACATTATCCAATCCCAATTCATTTGCAACAGGCCTATCAAAATTTGAATATGCCAGTGGGAAGCTTTCCAATAGCGGAGGAAATCAGTAAAACGGAATTAAGTCTGCCGATTTATTATGGGATGACAGACGAAGAAATGAAATATGTCATTGATGTACTAAATACGTTGGAGGTATAGTATGAAAATCGTTTTTTTCTATAAAAACAACCAAAAAATAAGTGGAGCCTTACAACAGTTCTTTTATTTGGCAGATACCATAGCTAATTCCACTGATCATACCGTATATTACGTGAATTATTATAATGAAACAATGGAAAAGTATCTTAGCGAATCTAAGGTTATCTTTCGTGATGTCGAAAAGCTAAATATTAATGAGTTTAGAGGAGCCTATTTTATCACATCACTTAACTATTGTTTTGTGCTAGCAGAAATGATGAAAGATTTAGATGACTCCAAAATTTTACTATATGATTGGCACCCATATGCATCTGATTTTCTGGTGGGACAGTTGCAAAATCAATCTCTGGAATGGAAAAATCTTTTTCGTTTTTTTTCTGAAAAAAAAGCGGTGACGTGTATGGATTCCGTTACAAGATTTAGATTAGAACAACATACAGAAACAGAATTTCAAGATAATATTATTCCTGTAGCAATTGTACAAAAAGAAGATGCATACGAAATCAGTGATGTGTCTAAGGATAGAATTCGCGTAGGATACTTAGGGAGACTAGACAGTGATAAGATATTTTCCGTTATTAATATAGCGGATAATTTATTGAAACTATCTCAAGACGAGCCAATAGATTTCCATATTATTGGAGATGGAAATAAACGTAATTTGATTGCGCTGGATCGTTATGCAGGAAAAATTCGTTTTATTTTTACTTCTTATTTGGTAGGCGAGGATATGTATCACTATATAGCAGAAAATATTGATGTATTAATTACTATGGGAATGGCTGCCTTAAATGGTGCTGGAATTGGAGTTCCAACCTTATTAGTACCCGTCTCTAATCATCGTTTTTATTCAAATAAATTTGTTTATTTATATGATGCAGTAGGTTATTTTTTGGGAGGAATTCCAGAAGAAATGGAACAGGGTGCAGCCGTTGTTCATACATTACAAGAAGCTTTAGAATCAGCTTTGAATAATAAACAATTATGTGGCAGAAAATGTAGAAACTATATGGAGAAAAATCATCGTCTTTCTTTTGCGGCGGAAAGAACAATCCAATATTTGGTAAATAGCGAAATGTCAATGGGCGAATTCCTAAAACAACCGGTTGTCGCTGAACAGTTCTCAGCCTTTTGGAAATGGTCAGAAAAAAATAATGGAAATTACTTAGATTTTGTTACGCAGATACAGAAAGATCGTGCAAAATCTATGCAGGGTCGTTATACAAAAATTCGCAATTGGATTATCAATAATATTGTAGACAAACCTCTTGGGAGTCTACAAAAGAAATGGGCAAAATATTTAAATTATAAGAAATATACGAAAGCACAACAGCACTATGAAACAGTTTTAATA
>CAMWKN010000289.1 GCA_947174825.1 uncultured Clostridium sp. | reverse complement strand
TTGCTGTAACTTGCAGTTCTGGAATTGAAACATTGACGGGACAGGAACCTGTGTCCAAGGCAAAAGCATCAGAACAGAAACAGACAGAGCAGTTACCAGCAGAGCAGTTGCCGGAGGATAGCGAAACAGAGCTATCCACATTGCAATATGCCGATAATTATGAGGAGGCATTTGATCGTTATATACAGTCTTTTACGGATGCCGTGAATACCGGAGATATTCAGGATTTAAATCAGGTATTGCTGGAAGGAAGCGATGTCTATAGGCAGCAATGTGCCATTGTGCAGAATTATCATAAGCGTGGCATTCGGGAAGAAATTCAGACGTATTCCATTTCTTCTGCTATCAAGAGGGCAGCAGATCTGGTTAGCATTGATTCTGACGAGGAAATTCTGGTGCATTATAGTGACGATACCTCAAAGGTGGTTCGGCAAAAGTATCGTTATACCTGTGAGTATGTGGATCAGGGGTGGATCGTTACCGATATGCGGGAAATCAAATAAACAGGTTAGAACATAGGAAATTATAATATAGGACGATAGAGTTTGGTGTTACCGAGCTCTACCGTCCTGTATTTTTAGTTTATAGGAAACTTCTCGTTTCCTATAAACTAAAAATGTGATATACTTCACAAAACTTATGAAATTTGATATAATGGGTAAGATAAACATTAGAAGGAGATTCGAAGAAATGGATGAAGGAGGTAGAGGCGTGGCAGAGCAGGAGAATAAGGGGATCGGAGAAGTAAAGATTGCGGCAGATGTTGTAGCAGCGATTGCTGCATTGGCAGCGACAGAGGTAGATGGTGTGTATGCTATGGCAGGCAATGTTACCAATGAATTAATCAGCAAATTAGGAAAAAGAAAGCTGTCCAAGGGTGTGAAAGTCCAGATGGAAGCCGGTGTGGTGCATGTGGACATGATGGTAAATGTTCGTTATGGATATAATATTCCGAAAATTTCGGAGCAGGTACAGGATCGTGTCAGCCAGCAGATTGAGACTATGACTGGACTGTTTGTGTCCGAAGTAAATGTACGGGTTGCAGGGGTTAATTTAGGCAACGAATAGAGGAGAAACAGAAAAAGAATGGCAAAAAAATTGACTAGAACAGAAATGCGGGAGAATTTGTATCAGGCATTGTTCCGTATGGACTACTTTTCGGGGGAGGAACTGCCGGAGCAGTTAGAACTGTTTTTAGATGAGATATCGGCGTCGAAACGTGAGAAAGAGGAGCTGCGGGAAAGATTCCGGGCAGTAAACATGCATGTGGAGGAGCTGGATGCCCTGATTGAGGATAAATCCAACGGATGGAAGGTGGGGCGGCTGGCAAAATCAGACCTGACTGTACTCCGTCTGGCAATCTATGAGATGCGTTATGATGACAAAATACCAGTGGGAGTGGCAATTAGTGAGGCAGTAGAATTGGCAAAAACCTATGGAGAAGAGAAATCAGCAGGCTTTGTGAATGGTATTTTGTCTACTGTAGCTAAGGAGTTGCCGGAATCATAGGGAAGGAATGGAACGAATTTCCAAAAAGTAATTTGACGGTCGGGATGGCAGATATCACTCAGAATGGTACAGAGGTAGCATATGATACAGAGCAGACAGAGACAGATCAGTTCCGTGTCTCAGATTAATCAGTATATCAAAAATATGTTTGAAGGAGAATATGCTTTGCGGCATCTCTATGTGAAAGGAGAAATATCCAATTGCAAGTATCATTCTTCGGGACATATTTATTTCACCCTAAAAGACGCAGTTTCGCAGATATCTTGTGTTATGTTTGCCAGTGCCAGAAAGGGACTTCCGTTTCGTCTGGAGGAAGGCATGGCAGTGGTGGTAGAGGGCAGCATCCGGGTTTATGAACGGGATGGCAGATATCAGTTGTATGCCCAGCAGATTACCCAGGATGGGATCGGCAGATTATATGAAGAATATGAAAAACGGAAAAAGCGCCTCTTAGCTGAGGGGCTTTTTGATGAGGAGAAAAAACAAAAAATCCCCAAATATGCCATGTGTATCGGAGTGGTGACAGCACAGACTGGTGCTGTGATCCAGGATATTTGTAATGTGGCACACAGACGTAATCCCTATGTTCAGATTTTGCTTTTTCCAGCGAAAGTCCAGGGGGAAGGGGCAGCAGATACGGTAATAGAGGGGATTCATGCTTTGGAGCAGCGCTCGGATGTGGATGTCATTATCATTGGCAGAGGCGGCGGTTCCATAGAGGATCTGTGGGCGTTTAATGAAGAAGCCTTGGTTCGTACAGTGGCAGAATGCAAGAAACCCATTATTTCAGCAGTAGGACATGAGACAGATACCACATTGACGGATTATGCGGCTGATCTCAGAGCACCTACACCATCGGCAGCAGCAGAATTGGCAGTGTTTTCTATTCGGGATTTTGAAATTGGTTTGCGGGAAGCGGCTTATCATATGACGAAACAGATGGAAAATATTCTCCGTCTCAAAAAATTGCGTCTAGCACAATATGAAATGGCATTGAGCCATCTGAGCCCACAGGATCAGATCCGGCAGCAGCGCTTATATCTGGCTGATCTGCAGGAGCAGATGAAACAGATTGTGGAGAGGCGTCTTCTGGCTGCGAAGCATCAGCTGGCATTATATGTGGAGGAATTAAAGGGCTTATCCCCTTTGTATAAATTGCAGGCTGGATATTCCTATGTGGAGGATGCGTCAGGCAGGAATATCCATTCCGTGGAACAGTTGGAGACAGGGCAGACAGTGTCCATGATTTTAGAAGATGGACGGGCTGCAGTACAGGTGCAGGAAATCCAGAAAGGGGAATTATGGCAGGAAAATTAACATTAGAACAATCCTTTGAGCGCTTGGACAGTATTATTCAGGAATTGCAGGAGGGAGAATTGACTTTGGAGCAGTCTTTTCAGAAATATGAGGAAGGCATGAAAATGATAAAAAACTGCACGGCTGCTATTGACAAGGTGGAGAAAAAGTTAGAGGTCATTGAAGAGAAGAGTTGAAGTTATCCTAATGTAGAGAAAGCATTCTGCATAAGGATAACTAAATCAACTCTGAGTTGAAGTGTGCCATATTAAAGGAGAGACGTATATGAATAAATTGGATGCAGAACAATTTCAGCAGGAACAGGAAGACAAGCTCCAACAGATCGAAGAGATCTTACAGAAGGCGTTACCACAGGAGATTTCCTATCAAAAAACCATACAGGAGGCTATGGAATACAGCCTGATGGCAGGAGGAAAGCGGATTCGTCCCATGCTTCTTATGGAGTCTTATTATTTATTTGGTGGTTCAGATCTGGCATCCGTTTCTCCGTTTATGGCAGCCATGGAAATGATTCATACCTATTCCCTGGTGCATGATGATCTGCCGGCAATGGACAACGATGAATATCGGCGGGGACGCAAGACAACACATGTGGTTTTCGGGGAGGATATGGGGATTCTGGCAGGGGATGCCCTGTTGAATTATGCCTATGAGACAGCGGTGCAGGGACTTTGGCAACCCAAGCATCCCTCTGGTGGATTGCGAGCTTTTGAGATTCTTACTAAGAAAGCCGGCATTTATGGCATGGTAGGTGGACAGGTAGTTGACGTGGAGCTGACAGGAAAGCCGGTCAGTGAGGAGCAGCTGCAGTTTATTTATCAGTTAAAGACGGGAGCATTGTTGGAGGCTGCTTTGATGATGGGTGCCGCTTTGGCAGGAGCATCTGAGACTGACATCATCTGTATGGAGCAGATTGGCAGAAATGTAGGTATGGCATTTCAGATTCAGGATGATATATTGGATCTGACCAGTACCACTGAGGAGTTGGGCAAGCCGGTTCACAGTGATGAGAGAAATGAAAAGACCACCTATGTGACTTTATATGGGATGGAGCAGGCAGCCCAGTCGGTGGAACAGTATTCCAGTGCAGCACTGGGCTTATTAGAGGGATTGAAAAAGGAAAATCCATTTCTAAATACATTAATTGAAATGTTGATTAGTCGGAAAAAATAGATTAGATAAAAATAATTTATCTGATTGATAGAATC
>CAMWKN010000288.1 GCA_947174825.1 uncultured Clostridium sp. | reverse complement strand
GATAGAATCAACATGACATAGGAGATTACAATGAGTGAGTTATTGGAGCAGATAAAACAGGCGAATGATATCAAAGAAATTGATCCCAAAGATTATCGGGCATTGGCAAAGGAAATCCGACAGTTTATGGTTCGTCAGGTCAGCCGTACCGGCGGGCATCTGGCATCAAATCTGGGAGTGGTAGAACTAACCATGGCGATTCATTTGTGTTGTGATTTTCCACAGGATCAGGTGATTTGGGATGTGGGACATCAGTGTTATACTCACAAGATTCTCACCGGGCGTCAGGAGGGCTTTGACAGTCTGCGAAAATATCAGGGAATGAGTGGATTTCCCAAACGTGCAGAGAGTGATTGCGATGTGATGGATACCGGACATAGTTCCACTTCCATCAGTGCGGCGCTGGGATTGGCAAAAGCCAGAGATCTGAAACAGGAAGATCGGAAAATTTTTGCGGTCATTGGTGATGGGGCATTATCTGGAGGAATGGCATACGAGGCACTGAATAATGCTGCCAGACTCAAGTCAAATTTAATTATTGTTTTGAATGATAATCAAATGTCCATCTCCAAAAATGTGGGTGGCATGTCAAATTATCTGGGAAAAATCCGTACCAATACCGGTTATACCGGCTTAAAAGAAGATGTGGAAAATATATTAGAGAAAATGCCTGGTGTGGGAAATCGTTTAACCAAAAAGATCCGTGGCGTGAAGGATCTGGTGAAAAGGATTTTTATACCAGGGATGTTGTTTGAGGATATGGGGCTGACCTATATTGGACCCATTGATGGTCATAATATTGGACAAATGGTCAGTGCGTTCCGCAGTGCAGCCAAGATGAAAGAAGCAGTCATTGTGCATGTCAGTACGAAAAAGGGAAAAGGATATCGTCCCGCTGAAAAAGATCCTTCCGCTTTTCATGGAGTGGGTCCTTTTTCGGTAAAAGATGGAATTATGAGGCAAAAAGCAGTTTCCTTACCGACATACACAGATGTATTTCAGGAGACGATTTTGGAACTGGTGGAACAGGACAGTAATGTGGTAACGGTTTCGGCAGCTATGCCTTCTGGTACCGGTTTGACCGCAGTGGCAAATCAATATCCCGCTCAGTTTTGTGACGTGGGAATTGCGGAAGAGCATGCAGTTACTTTTGCCGCTGGTTTGGCGCTGGGTGGAATGAAACCAGTGGTAGCGCTGTATTCCACCTTTTTGCAGAGAGCTTACGATCAGCTTCTACATGATGTGTGTATTGGCAGGCTGCCAGTGGTCATTGCCGTGGATCGTGCCGGTCTGGTGGGCAGTGATGGAGAAACCCATCAGGGGATCTTTGATATTGCTTTTTTGTCCCAGATGCCGGGGATGACAGTGATGGCACCGAAGAATGCTTGGGAATTACAGGAAATGTTACGATTTGCGGTGGCAGCAGATTCACCGATGGCGATTCGATATCCCAGAGGGCAGGCATGTCAAGCATTTGAAGAACATAAGCAGCCGATAATATTGGGAAAGAGTGAATGGCTGGTCAGAGGACAGGAAATTGCCCTGCTGGCACTGGGTAGTATGGTGGAAACCGCTGCAAAGGTATGTGACTTGCTTCAGGAACAGGGATATCAGCCATCCTTGATTAATGCTCGTTTCGTTAAGCCCCTGGATGAGGATCTTTTGCAGGAATTGGCAGCAGAGCACCGACTAATTGTCACTTTGGAGGAAGGGGTGATTACCGGTGGCTTTGGGCAGGCAGTAGCGACTTGGTATGAGATGCGGAAAATCCAGAATGTGCAGGTGTATCCGGTGGCATTGCCGGATCAGTTTATTGAACATGGATCAGTGGAAATTTTGCGTGAAAACTATAAGATCAGTGCAGGGCAGATTACTGCCCGGATACTGTCACTGATTTGTCATAATGAAAAATAAGCACTAATATAGGGATGCTTTGGCTCTGCAGGGAATCAGTCAGTCAATAGTATTGATGCTGCTGCAATTTTTGGAATGGAGATCAATCAAAATATGGAAAAGAAAAAGAAGGAACGTCTGGATGTGCTATTGGTAAAGCGGGGGTTAGCAGAATCCAGGGAAAAGGCGAAAGCTGTCATTATGGCAGGGAATGTCTTTGTGAAAGAACAGAGGGAGGATAAAGCAGGCAGTACCTTTCCGGAAGATGTACCCATTGAAGTCAAAGGAACTCCCATGAAATATGTGAGCCGGGGAGGCTATAAACTGGAAAAGGCAATAGAACTGTGGCAGGTACCCTTAGCTGATCAGATCTGTATGGATGTGGGATCTTCTACTGGTGGTTTTACCGATTGTATGCTACAGAATCAAGCTGCGAAAGTATATGCCATTGACGTGGGAACCAATCAGCTTGCCTGGAAATTGCGGCAGGATGAGCGGGTGATTTCCATGGAGCGTACCAATATCCGTTATGTGACCAGAGCAGAGGTGCCGGAGAGGATCGGTTTTGCATCCATAGATGTAGCATTTATCTCTCTGACCAAGGTTTTGATTCCGGTATGGAATCTTCTGGATGATGGGGGCAGAGTGGTCTGTCTGGTTAAGCCGCAGTTTGAGGCGGGACGGGACAAGGTTGGTAAAAAAGGTGTGGTCAGAGATCAGAAAATACATAGAGAAGTGGTACAGCATATTATGGTTTTTGCGTTAGCTATGGGTTTTAAGATACTGAATTTAAGTTTTTCGCCCATCAAAGGACCAGAAGGCAATATTGAGTATCTGCTCTATCTGGAAAAACCGGATCATGCAGACGATATTACAGAGATTTCAGCGGAGATGTTGGAACAGTCAGAAGCACAATTTGTCGGAGAGTATCATAATATGGCAGAGCAGGTAGTGCAGGAGGCACACGATCACCTGGATTGAAATGTGTAAGAGTTGAAGAATGATAGTCTTGGAGGAGTCCTATGGATCGTTTTTGTCTGATTACGAATTATGGAAAAAGTGAAAATGAGCAGATGATACAACATATTGTCGGATATCTGGAACAGCGGGGAAAATCCTGCCAGGTCATGGAAAATGACCGTTATGATATCGGTGGGATTCGTCATTTTACCAATGTATCCCAGATTTCTGACGATATGGACTGTGCTATTGTTTTGGGGGGAGATGGCACCATGATCCAGGCGGCAATTGATCTGGTGCATCAGGAACTGCCTATTTTAGGTGTTAATACAGGCACTCTGGGGTTTCTGACAGAGACTGACTGTCAGAATGTTGATGCAGCCCTGGATAAATTAATACAGGGAGAATATACCATCGAACGACGTATTATGCTGAAGGAAACTCAGAAATTTCCAGGAGAGAATAGCCGGACCTCCTGTTATGCGTTGAATGATATGGTGGTTAGTAAAGCTGGAGACTGTCGTCTGATTACGATTAAAGTTTATCTGAATCAGGAGTTGGTAGATATTTACCGGGCGGATGGCTTAATTGTTTCCACCCCTACCGGTTCTACCGGGTATAATTTATCAGCAGGAGGACCAGTTTTGGTGCCGGGACTGCAAGCTACGGTTGTAACGCCGATTTGTCCACATTCCTTAAATAAGCGGAGTTTACTGCTGGATGCGCAGGATCAGATTATGTTAGAGATTGGCAGGACGAAGGAGATGGCAGAGGATCAGGCTGTTTTTATAGCTGACGGCAGGACAGTGGGAAATCTGCGGACTGGTGACCGTCTCCTTATTCAGGTGCCTCATGCAACGACAGAATTAATTAAATTGTCAGGAATCAGCTTTTATGAGAGAATGCGGGAAAAACTCAATGGGAACTAGCAATTAGATAGAAATGGAGCACTAAAGTATGAAGTTAGAGAGAAGATCCAAAATTATTGAACTGATTGGCAAGTATCAGATTGAAACCCAGGAGGAACTGGCAGAACGACTGGAACAGGCAGGATATTCTGTTACTCAGGCAACGGTTTCCAGGGATATTCGGGAACTGAAACTGACGAAGGTTCCGGTGGGAGATGGTGCCAGACAGAAATATACCTTGTTGCCAGCGGGAGAGGTGGATCTGTTTCAAAAA
>CAMWKN010000287.1 GCA_947174825.1 uncultured Clostridium sp. | reverse complement strand
AAGTCAATTAATAAGATAATAACAAGAATTTCTGCTGGAAATTATGCTCTTGGATATTTGAACAAAGAGAATACATTTATAGTTCAGTATGTGGGAAGGTCTGATTCTGATGTTCGAGGGAGATTGCTACAACATATCGATGAAGGATACGAGGCATTCAAATTCTCTTATGCCACCTCGCCAAAAGCAGCTTTTGAAAAAGAATGTAAGAATTATCATGACTTTGGAGGCGCAGAAGGTAAATTAAATAATAAAATTCATCCTGATATACCTAATGATTCAAAATCATGGAAATGCCCATATTGCAAAGATTCTAATTATTTTGATTATTAAGTTATTATGAAACAATGAAAAGAAGGCTCTGCAAAGCCAAAAATAATAAAAATTGTAAGTTGCATTTAGGAATTGCATCATGGAATGATGTCTTCTGAAATTGCGGAGTCAATTAAGTAAGTATGATTTAAAAAGATTAGGAAGATTAGATAATGAAGAAAATACCTGTCGGAATAATTGGCACTGGTAATATAGGGTCAGATTTATTGATGAAGATACAGCGTTCGCCAGTTTTGAAATGCGGTATTTTCGCAGGTCATAACCCCGATTCCGAGGGAATTCGCAGGGCGCAAACTCTTGGTGTACCTACAACCTTTGAATCAGTTCACTATATCGAGAAAAATCCGGATTGTTGTAGGATAGTTTTTGATGCAACGTCTGCAAAAGTTCATGCCTATAATGCGCCAATATTGAAACGACTTGGAAAATATGCTATAGACTTGACACCTGCTCATGTGGGCAAGTTCTGTGTACCAGTAGTAAATCTTTTTGATGCATTGACGCTCGACAACGTGAATCTTATCACTTGTGGCGGACAGGCTACTATTCCGATTGTGTATGCATTAAAGTCTGTGGCAGAGGTTAATTATATAGAAATCGTAGCGACAGTTGCCTCTAAATCTGCGGGGGCTGGAACACGGAGCAATATAGATGAATTTACGCAGACAACCAAAGATGCCATTCAAGAGCTTATAGGCATACGGAATGCAAAAGCAATTATCATTTTGAATCCTGCCGAACCGCCACTTATTATGCATAATACTGTGTATGCACTTATTGACAGTCCTGATATGGATCAGATTGGGCAGGTAGTGCGCCAAATGGAAAAGAAAATACAGGAGTATGTCCCCGGTTACCATATTATTCTTGGTCCTGTATATGAAAATGGGAGGGTTACAGTTGGCATTGAAGTTGTCGGTTCGGGTGATTATCTTCCTGAATATGCGGGAAATCTTGACATCATCACTTGTGCAGCGGTACGAATTGCTGAAGCCTATGCAAGGGAGCACTTGTTATGAGCCGAATACGTTTTTTTGATACTACGTTACGGGATGGCTCCCATGCGGTAAAGCATCAGTTGAAAAAAAAGAGGATAGAAGAGTATTGTAAGGCTATTGATGAAGCAGGTGTGTATACCGTTATTGTAGGACACGGTAATGGACTTGGTGCTTCAAGTTTGCAGGTGGGGTTTTCTCTACTTTCTGACTCTGAGATGCTCAATGCTGCTCGTTTGAATCTTTCCCGTACTAAATTGGGAGCATATTTGATTCCTGGTTTTGGAACGATAGAGGATGATATAAAGCCAGCATTACAAAGCGGTGTGGAACTTTTTAAGATAGGTTGCCATTGTACTGAGGCGTATGTCACCCGACAACACATTGAGTATGTTAAGAATACGGGAAATGAGGCTTATGGCGTTCTGATGATGTATCATCTTGCAAGTACTGAACGATTACTCGAAGAGGCGCAGAAGATGCAGTCCTATGGCGCGGATGGTGTAATCATCATGGACAGCGCAGGGGCTTCTACGCCGGAGATGGTGAAGCGTACCGTGAGTATGCTTGCTGACAATTTGCATATTGCCGTCGGATTTCATCCGCATAATAATATGGGACTTGCTGTTGCAAATGCGTACACAGCGATAAAAGAAGGTGCAACAATTATAGATGGAACGGTGCGTGGCTTCGGAGCAGGGGCGGGCAATGTTCAGCTAGAGGCTATAATCGCATTGCTTGAAAAAGAAGGGTATGAGTTAGATACCAATTTGTATCGTTTGCTTGATATAAGCGAGCAGATTGTAAAGCCGATTATGATAGAAGACCGCGCACTTACTGATATAAGCATCGTAAGCGGTATGAGCGGTGTGTTTAGCGCATTCAAAGAGCATGTATTGAATGCTGCTAAACGATTCGGTATTGATGCTCGGGACATATTTATGGAACTGGGGCGACGAAAGGTTGTTGCAGGGCAGGAAGATATGATTGTGGAAGTGGCGGAAAAATTAGCACATCCGTTAAAAGAAGACGAAGAGTCTTATATGCTCTCATCGTTAGCATAAGGAGTTTAAAAAATGAATGTTTCTGAATATATTTTCGATTACTATAATAAAAAGGGTGTTGATTCTGTTTTTATGGTGACAGGCGGACAGGCAATGTATCTGAATGATGCTGTAGCCTCAAACGGTAACTTTTCTGTTATATGTCATCATCACGAGCAGGCATGTGCAATGTCGGCGGATGCTTACGGACGTATTAAGAACAAACCTGCCATTGCTTTAGTGACGGCAGGACCAGGAAGCGTGAATGCGATGAATGGCGTTGTAGGTGGTTATACGGATTCCTCTCCGATGATTGTCATTTCAGGGCAGGCAAACCTTTCATTCGTTCAGTATCAGGAAAAAACAAATATCCGTCAATTTGGAGTGCAGGGCATTAATATAAGGCCGCTTGTTCAGAATGTGGTGAAATATTTTGTTACGGTTGATGATGTGACAAAAGTTCAATTCTATCTAGAACAGGCATATAGGGCGGCTACAACAGGTCGTCCTGGACCTGTGTGGATTGATGTCCCCCTTGATATTCAACGAACGGAAATTCCACCTGATAGACAGCGACAGAGTGAAGAACTGAGGATTGAAATAGATAAGTATATGCTTGACAAGACGGTAGAATCTACTGTTAAGAAACTAAAGACTGCAATTCGCCCTGTCTTTTTGGTTGGACAGGGAGTAAGTCTTTCTGGTGCGCGAAAAGACTTCTTGAAGCTTGTGGACAAAATCAAAATTCCAGTCATAACCGCACGACTCGGAATTGACCTGATTCCGTCTGACAGCACTTATTATGTGGGAAGACCGGGAAATTATGGTGAGCGAGCTGCAAATTTTGCTATTCAAAATGCAGATTTGATTATTTCCATTGGATGCAGGATGTCATCATCATTGGTCGGGCATACGCCATCTATGTTTGGAAAAAATGCATATAAAATTGTCATTGATATTGATCAAAAAGAATTGGATAAGCCTGGCGTGGCTATACAAGAAAAAGCATGTCTTGATGCAAAAATCTTTATAGAAAAACTACTTGATACTCTTGGTGATGAGAAAATTCCGGACTTTACCTCATGGGTAGATCAGACAAATACATGGAAACTGAAATATCCTGTTTGTTTGCCTGAATACAAAGATGAGAAGCCTGTAAATTCATATTATTTTGTAAACGAACTTTCTAGGCTTGCTCCTAATACGGCAAATATCCTTGTGGACACTGGCTCGTGCTTTCATGTCGCCTGTCAGACATGGAAAGTGAAAAAAGGACAGCAGTTTCTTACGACTGGAGGGCTTTCCTCTATGGGTTATTGGTGCGCTGGAATTGGGGCTTGTATTGCGAATGATAGAAAGGAAACGATTGTGATTACTGGAGATGGAAGTCTTCAGATGAACATTCAGGAATTTGCACCAATTACCCATAATAAATTGCCCATAAAGACTTTCGTTCTGAATAACAACGGATATTTGCTCATTCGATCAACTCAAAAGAATTTTATGGGGCGATATATTGGCGAAAGTCCGAACACTGGTGTGTGGTGTCCTGATACTGCTAAAATTGCAGCCGCATATGAAATTCCGTATTTTAAGATTTCTGAGGTAGAAGAAATTGAGAATACGGTGAAAAAAGTTTTTGAAATTCAAGGGCCTGTTATATGC
>CAMWKN010000286.1 GCA_947174825.1 uncultured Clostridium sp. | reverse complement strand
TAGCAAAACATACCGTAGAGAGTGTATGTACTACCGTAACCTCACTTCGGAAATCAATCAAGTAAATCAACATTTCTAATAATTGGCGTTTATAAGTTTCGGAAAATAATTTTTTAGACAATAGGGTATCTAATTCTTCCTGATAACTGCCATTAAGAATATTTGCTGTAATATTAAATTTCTTCTCTGCTTTCAGAAAAACGGTCTGGGCATTGGATGAAAAGGACCGATCTCGATAATCTTGAAAATAAGTGGCACGGATCGGTGAATCTTTGTCAAAGAGAAAGGCATCCATCTTATCTGCGAAATTAAGATACTCGATCACGGTACTATTTTCGCTATTAATGTAACGAGATTTGTTATAATACAAGTGGTGATACAACACGATGTCTGCATATTTGGAAAATGGAGACAAATCACGCATAAATAGATAGCCGTAAATAGAATGGCTCCAAGCATTTACCGGCTTAAAAGTTGCAATATCATCAAAATCCTGGATCTTGTAGATACCCAGGTCATGCAGAATTCCAACCATGGTATAATCCACTAAATCCTGCTTGTTATACTGGTTATCCATCTGCATCATTTTATATAAAATATATCCACTAATTTCTCCATGCCGAATCACTTCTTCATTCATCATGGAAAGTGTCTTTCGAACGATATTATATAGTTCTTTACCATTTATGATCTCTGCCATCAGGTGTTCTCCCTTTTCGTAATTTCTTTTTCATCTGCCCTATATCCCATTCGCAGTGCCAACCCAGCCATACCTCCGGCATGGCTGGGTCACGGGCATTCGCCCTATAATCAAAGCACTAGATTCCTCTGTCTGCAAGCAGACGAGGAATCTACTCCTTTGATTGCACTGCTCATTGCTTTCGTGAACATTTTAACATAAAGATGAGGGGCTGACAACACTTATTGAATATGTATCAAGCCCCCAATAAAACGATTCGTAACTATTCACAATTGATTTTATCGCAGATCATTTCCTATTATCCGTCAATCCTTCGATTTGTCCTGCATCATTTTTCGAATATTCTTCCATGCCTCCCAATCGTTGGGTTCAATCTGCTCCCTATTAACCTTCCGACTAATCTTAGCAGAATCTTTCAAACTTCCCTCTGCCCCTAATGCGTCCAGTTTTTCTACCATTTTTTCAATATATACATAATCGGATCCATAGTCTGAATAATATTTCTCACTATAATTTGTGCGATTCCACAACACCTTTTTGGCAGAACCATCTTTCATATGTAAACGAAGCTGAATATCTTCCCCAAAAACCGGACAATACACTTCATAGGAAACTACATCCTGCCACTCATAACTTTTTGTCCGAATAAAATAACTGCTTTCCATTCGATCCTCATAATAGGTTTCATAATAAAATTGTGGCAGCAAAAACACCAAAAAACCTACACACAATAGAATGGCTATTTTTCTTTTCTGTCTGATCCGCTCCTGATACTGCAATGTTTCTCCTGCGTTACTCATCAGATACTGATACAATGTTCTGACAGACTCCATCAGTATAATAATAGCAAAAATCCATAAATTCGGAGTATGAATAAATAGAACGCCGTCTCTTGAAACAGGGTGAATCATTCCATCAATAAGCATAAGTACTACAGATAAAAAAATAATGAGAAATATTTCCAGACAAATCAATAACCATTTTTTCTCCCACTGCATTTTCCGAGGATTTCCTCTGCCTAACTTACGGAGATATCTACTGTCATTCCTTTGATACCTCTGCATCACAGCCAATTTTATCTGCAGGCTCCAGACTGGTAACATTGCCATCAAAAGGGAAATTAACAAAATTCCCATAGCCCGAAATAACAAAGCTTTCCCACTATCCTGTGTCTCCCACAAAAATACCGGAAAAAAATCGTGACGGATAAAAATCAACATCCCCACAGCAGATATTACCATAGTTCCACCAAAAATAATTCCCTGCCAAAAACGCAACTGTTTTTTGATATACGCACTATAAGCGGTAAGCGAAAATGGAAACTGTCGGACTACTGCCATAATATTCTGTCCCTGTTCTCCATTTTCCCCCAGTAAGGTAAAATAACATTTGAAAAAATTTTCCGAAAATGAACGAATCAACAGAACCATACCGATTAACATGACAATACAACCCATCCGGTCTCCAGCGTCCTGCAATTGATAATCCAAAAGCAAATTGATTGCCAAAATCCATAATAAATATACAAAGAAACAAATATGATATTCTTGTTTCCAATTGTGATTTTTCTCCTGTAGCATCCCGGCAAAAATAACTTCTTTTGATTCTCTGCCCTCGATAACTTCCTGTTTGTTTTTCTGCTCTCTCATGCCCTCTCCTCCATTCTCCGTCATTTGTTGACTTTTCATTCTTCTGTCCCTTTTTTATGTAACTGACATAAACAGATCTTCCAATTCCATGGATTCCTGCTGTTCCAAAACAGATTCCCGGTCACCAAACAATGCCAGTCCCCCCTCCTTTAAGATAGCAATATAATCTACTATTTCATGAATATCACGGAGTATATGAGTGGACAGAATCACGCTGGTCTTCTCCCTCGCCACCAGATCCTGCAGCATCTCCATCAATTCTGTACGGAACACCGGATCCATATTTGCCGTTGGTTCATCCAAAATCAATAATTCCGGTTGATGCGCCATAGCGAATGCCAGTTGAAATTTACGTTGCTCCCCTGTAGATAACATACCATACAGGGAATCCATTTTTCCCTCTAAACCATATTGTTCCAAATATTGATTCAAATGTTTTGAATCAAATTGATCATAGAAATGCCCCAATAGTTCTACATTCTCCTTCAGGGAGCGATAGTGAAAGAAACCACTATCCGGAGCAATATAAGCTGTTTTCTGGCGAAATGCACACAGATCGGAAAAAATGTCCTGTCCCTCCCAGGATACACTGCCAGAATCCGGTTTATTCATTCCATAAAGCAGACGAAGTAAACTGCTTTTACCAGAACCATTTTTTCCCAGCACTCCCATGATATAGCCCTTTTCCAGAGTAAAGCTGATATCTTTTAGTGCAAAACCTTCCTGCCCCTTACTTTCCTTTACAATCTGATAACATAACTGATCTACTATAATCATATCTCTTCCCCTTCTTCCCACAAAATCTCAATCAATTCCTTAACATCCTGTCTGGAATATCCATCTTCCCTATATCGCCTCAAAATCTCTGCCAATTCTTCCTCCATCCCCTGTATCCGCTTCTCCGCCAAATAATCTACCGCCGGATTATCTACAAAAAAACCTTTCCCCGGAACGGAATAGATCATCCCCTCTTTTTCCAGCTCCTCATAGGCACGTTTGGTTGTAATTACACTAATCTTGAGATCTCTGGCAAGACTCCGTATGGATGGCAAAGGCTCCCCTTCCTTTAACCGACCCGTTATTATTTCTTCCTTCAACTGCTGCTCAATCTGCTCATATATGGCAACTCCGCTTTTTGTTTGAATTGTAATGTTCATAGTTTCCCCTCTTATCTTCTATAATCACCGATAACAAACCGTTTCGTACAACGCTTGATTTGTATGCACTGTATCATGAAAATCAATAAAATAACTGCCACACTCTCCAACCACCAGAGAGGATTTTTCAAAAAAGTCATAGTAGCATGTCCGGTAAATTTATAGTAACAAAGCAACACCAGAATAATGCCTGCCAAACAACATTCCAATTCGACAGCTACATATCTGCGTTCTTTCTTTTGATAAATTGTAATCAGACGAAATAAATAATAGTGGTAAAATATAATCAGCTGATAGGTAAAAAGAAGTAGCAGTAAAAGCAACATTCCACCATCCAAAGATAAATTCGCTGTGATTCCTATGGTAATACCATATCCCAGAATCGTAATGCATGCATAAAACACTGCTCTTAACAAATTCTTTTGTAATTCATACTGCTTGATTTCGGAAATAGACCGTGGAACGATATAGGTCATTTCCGACACTCCCCGGACTCCTCGCATCTCCTCTCTCAGTGTAGATCTGTAGTC
>CAMWKN010000285.1 GCA_947174825.1 uncultured Clostridium sp. | reverse complement strand
GGAAAATATTGAATTATTAGAGGATGGAAGCGTTCGGGAATTTGTGGGAGAATACCAGCCGGAGGAATATTTATTGAATCCGGGAAAACCGATTGCGGTGGGACCTTATTCTGTTAGTAATTATGCCATGGAGGCAAAGAAGAACCAGGAAATCGCTTTGGAAAACTCCAAAGAAGTAATTCTGGAAATTGCGAAAAAATTTGCAGCTATGTCTGGCAGGGACTATGGATTGTTTGAAGAATACCGCACCGAAGATGCAGATTATATTATGTTGATTATTGGCTCGGCAGCAGGTACGGCGAAGCAGGCGGTAGATGATCTGCGTGAGCAGGGAAAACGGGTTGGTGTGTTGAAGCTCCGGGTGTTCCGTCCATTTCCGGCAGAGGAAATTGCCCAGGCATTGCGGAATTGTAAGGCAGTAGCCATCATGGACCGTTGCGAAAGCTATAATGGCAATGGTGGTCCTCTGGGCAGCGAGGTTACGTCTGCATTATTCCGGGAAAAGATTATGATTGAGACAGTGAATTATATTTATGGTCTGGCAGGACGTGATTTTACAGTATCGGATGTGAACCATGTATTTGCTGAGTTAGAGGATATGGTGGAGCATGGCAAGAAGATTGAACAGTATCAGTATATTCGGCTTCGTCAGTAAGAATTTTTAAAGATAAACAAAAAAAGATGCTAAGTGAAAAATACATTTTTACTGCATGATGTGCAACAAAGCCATCAGCGTATATGCTGATGCAGGAATGAGGAGAAAAATGAGTGATTTAAGTTTGAAAACCATCATGAATAAACCGGAACGGTTGTCACCAGGACACCGTATGTGTGCCGGCTGTGGCGCGACGATTGCTGTACGTGCTGTATTGCGTGCGCTGCATGAAGGAGATCAGGCGGTCATTGGTAATGCCACCGGATGTTTGGAGGTATCTTCTTTCATGTATCCCTATACGGCATGGGAGGACAGCTATATCCACAATGCCTTCGAGAATGCTGGAGCTACCTTGAGTGGTGTGGAGACAGCATATAAGGTGTTAAAGAAAAGAGGGAAACTTCCGGAGGATGTAACTTACAAGTTTATTACTTTCGGTGGAGATGGTGGAACCTATGACATTGGCTTCCAGTCTCTGTCCGGTGCGATGGAGCGTGGACATGATATGGTTTACGTTTGCTATGATAATGGTGCCTATATGAATACTGGTATTCAGCGTTCTTCAGCGACACCAATGTATGCGGATACTACCACCACGCCGGTAGGATCTGAGTCTGATGGTAAGATGCAGAACCGAAAAGATCTCGCCAGCATCATTGCTGACCATGATGTACCATATGTTGGACAGACTACCTTTACCAACAATTTCATGGATCTGCACCGTAAAGCAGAAAAAGCGATTTATACAGAAGGTGCAGCGTTCTTAAATGTGATGGCGCCATGTCCTCGTGGATGGAGATACGATACACCAGATGTTATGAAAATCTGTAAACTGGCGGTGGAAACTTGCTATTGGCCAATGTTTGAGGTGGATCATGGCAAATGGATTCTGACCTACGAGCCAAAGAAGAAGCTTCCGATCGAAGATTTCCTCCGTGCTCAGGGACGGTTTAAGCATCTGTTTAAGCCAGGGAACGAGCATCTGATTGAGCAGTTTCAGAATGAAGTGGATCGGCGTTGGGAAGATCTCTTATATAAATGTGATCGATAATATGATGCTAGGGTCAAAAGTATATAGCAATCCGTAGCATCAGTCGGGAGCAAAATACCTTTTATAAAAATGTCTGCTACGTGCTTGCACGGGGCAGACATTTGTTACTATATAGAGTAATGATACAGAAATGTTACAAAAAAATGATTATTATTTGGGAGTATTTAGATATCATAGGGATATTATAATCATTTGGATAAATGAAGGAGGGGTTGCATGCGAAAAACACGTAAAATCTATCTATTATTTACGCTTTTATTTATGGTAGCGCTGGTCGTTTTGCTGGCAGGAAAATTTCTGGGCGTTTCCTCACAGGATGCTGGAAATACATCTCAGAATACTTCTGTCAGGGATACGAGGGGAACAGAACCAGAGACAGCAGATTCCCAAAAGACAGCAGAAGCTGACAAACAGTCGGAAGAACAGAGGGAAAACTGGATTAATGCTTCCGGTAACACTTTGGAAACCAGAATATTGCCACCAGAGGGCTTTGCGCGACAGTCCGTAAAAGAGGACAGCTTGACTGCTTTTTTGCGAACCTATCCCATGAAAAAAGACGGCAGTGACGTGCGTCTGTTTAATGGCAAAAGAAAGGACGGAAAAATGTTTATGCCGCGGTATTTAAATTACCAATAGAAGATGTGGACTTACAGCAGTGCGCCGATTCTGTGATGCGTGTCTATGCGGAATACTATTGGCACACGGATCAGAAAGATAAAATCGCCTTTCATTTTGTGGACGGTTTTCTGGCAGAATATGATAAATGGCAGCAGGGCTATCGGATCGAAGTGGGAGACAGTAATAGCAGATGGGTAAAATCGGCATCTCCGGATTCCAGTTATGAATGTTTCCAGAAATATTTGCGCATTGTGTTTTCCTATGCCAGTACCCTTTCTCAGGAAAAAGAGTCTAAGCGTATTGAGATTGCAGAGATTGAGCCGGGGGACATTTTTATCAAAGGTGGTAGTCCCGGTCATGTGGTCATGGTGGTAGACGTTTGTGAAAATGCAGAAGGAAGGAAAGCGTTTTTGCTGGCACAGGGCTACATGCCAGCACAGGAATTCCATGTACTAAAGAATCCGGCACACCAGGAGAATCCGTGGTACTATGTGGATGAGATAAGCTATCCGTTCCAGACGCCAGAGTATACCTTTAAGAAGGGAAGTCTTCGTAGACCGGAATATTAAATCTATTTGTTACCGCTTACAGGAAATTATTCCCAGAAAATTGTCTGTAAGCGGTAACATTTTGTTTTTCGATAGGCGGTTTTCCTCCTACTGCTGGCAATGATTATATAGAACCTTTTTCAGAGATTGATATTGTTGTGGCAGATAGGCAGATCGAGGTTCTGTATTGATAGAAATAGGACAGGAGGATAGGGCTATGAATGAGATCGGAACAGGTATGGTTCAGATAGTGCAGTTGACGGGAGGATACCAGGAAAAGAATTTCCGTCCTAAAAATGAGAAAAGAAGACGTTGGATTCGCCGTATTATATTATATGCTTTAGTTTTATTTTTTTGTATTTTAGGATTCCGCCGTGGGATCAATGCTTATCTGGCAAAGCAGGCGGAGGGGAAGCTACAGACAGCAACTTCTTATAAAAACATCTATCAGAGTTTTGAACGGGTGGAAAGGAATCAACTGCAATTGCGGAGAAAATGGGAGAATCACAGATGGATTAATATGTCCCTCCATATGGAAGGGGTTAATTTATCCTCCTTGATGTCCAGCGCTGGCGGTGCTATGTACTCTGTTTTAGGTGCGGTAACAGATGTAACCGGTGTGGGTGGATCTGGAATCGGGCAGTATCATCAATATATGTTGGAAGTATCAGAAGAGAGCGGCAGTTCTGCGCTTGGGACAGAAGGAGGTATGGATGAAAATTTATCTCATCAGAATATGAATACAGGAGATCAACAGACAGGAAAGGATTCATTTGGAATAGAGGGAGGCGATTTGTCTGAAGAAGAGGGAGATAATTTGCATTCTGTGGAGGGACCAGATCAATGGATTGTGCGGGGAGATTATATCTATACAATCTGGATGAAAGATGAATCGGAGGGATGGATAGAGCCGGAGCCAAGACTGGTTATTTATCATGCGGTAGATGGTCAGATGGAGCAGGTTTATGAGAAAGACATGGGAAAAACCTATAAAATGGAAATGATGATTTCTGGGAATTATCTTTATCTGGTAATGAATGCGGGGGAATATAATCCGGAGCACTGCATGCTTTATATTTATGATATTACAAACCCTGCGAAGCCGCAGAGGAAAGATGTTTTGGTGCAGTACGGATCTTATTATTCTATGAAAATAGTAGGGGAA
>CAMWKN010000284.1 GCA_947174825.1 uncultured Clostridium sp. | reverse complement strand
TCTATATCTTTTGTTATTATGTGAGCTTAAAATTAATGCAAAACAAGGATATATTATAGATATATCCTTGTTGCTGGCAAATATTATATGTTTTTTACAGTTCAGCAAAGGTGACCGGCAGGTCAATTAATTCAATTTTCAGTACAATATAGGGATAGGAAATACGTCCATCTATAGTATCGCCAGTAGATGGACCAAACAATTCCGTATCCAGGTACAGACTGTCTTTTGTCTGATAAAAGTCGTTGACCACAATATTATATCCGCCAGTTTCCTGTTCTCCATATCCCTTTACAATATATAGATAGGATTGATCGGAAAAAGTCAGTTGAAATGGTACTTCTTTCCGAGGTTCAATGATATCAAGAAGATCTTCCGGAATATCCTCTTCTGGAACCACCGTATAATCAATGGATTTTACTTTTTCCACCTGTTTTTCCTTTCCACAACCGCCCAGGCAGACTGCATCACATAATAATACGACAAGCAATAGGACAGAGATAATATATTTTTTCATTGCGTTTCCCTTTTTTGTTGTTTTTACTATATATAGGATATGGTAGGGGAAAATATGCCTGTTAGATGGACTATTTCTGTGTTTTCTCTGTACAGAAAACCAGTATGGTGGAAATGGCGCCAAATATACAGCCAGCTACCGGCCATACAATCCAGCTTCGTCCCCAATCCTCGGTAATAAAGCTGTAAGCGAGAAATCCTGCTGTGACCAGACACCAGTAGGCACCGGAAACGGCTGCAAGTAACGGACTCTTTTCGTTTCTATTATGTTTTCGTGTGTCAGCAAAACCATTCTGTTGTAATAATACATCATAACAATCCTTTCGCATGCCAGAGGATACAAAAAGATATACCGCGATTGCAACGAAACAGAGTAATACGATTGTAGGAAGCCCATTCATACCGTAATGTACAGATTGGATAGGGTTTTCTGGGATAAATTCCTGCCTGCGTTTTTCGATTGCTTCGACGATCAGATAAGCGGTGACGGCAATGATACATAGCACTACGCCTGTCGTAATCCTTATCATAAATGAGTGGGAATATTTCTCATATTCTTCTTTTAATTGTTCTCGGTTTGTTTCTGATAATTGAAATGGCTCTTTTTTCAGGTAATTGTATTTATCTAATTTCATTCCGGATAGAATAAATAGCATTACTGCAGGGGCGACACAGAGCAACAATGCAATGGTATCCTGAGCATAGAAGTAAGCAGCACTAGTATCTGCCATTACCAGATTGAGTACGACACCTACAATACAAAGCACAACACCAAAAGCAACTGCTTTTGATGCTTTGAAACAGACTGTCTGGTATTCCTGGATTTCTTCCGTGCGAAGTATCCTGGCAGCTTTAGTATTTTGTGGGAAATTTGTAGTAGATCCATGTAGGTTTTGTGGAGATGGATCATGGTATGGCGAGTTATTTTCTATAGAAGAATTACTTTCTGTAGTAGAATTATTTTCTATTGAAGATGTAACATTCTCTGGGGAAGAAATTTCCTCTTTTAATAGATAATCTGTAGATACCCCGAATAGCTGGCTCATTAGCACCAGTTTGTCTAAATCCGGCAGAGACTGACCGGATTCCCATTTGGATACCGCCTGTCTGCTGACTTCCATATGTTCTGCCAGCTGTTCCTGTGACCATCCTAATCGCTTTCGCTCGTTAAATATTTTTTCTGCTATTTGCATATTTTACCTCTTTTCTGCATCAGCATGCTGCTGATTGCTTTGTGTTGTTGATGTAATGTTTGTGTCGTAGTGCAGACACAATATTTGCTTTTATTATTGTTCATGAATTATCATACAATAGTATCCGTGTGCTTTCTACTATGTTTGGTTTGAAATTTGTCAACGGACACCTTGAAGTTTGTCAACCAATGGTTGCAAATGCCGAAAATAGGCAGTTTTTGATGATTTGATCTCGATAGAGAGTTTTCCCATTACACTTGTCGGATATTGACAGGGGAAAACAAATTGTTTATGATTACAGAACACTTGTTTTGAGTTTTTGGAGTTCGTTGTATCAGACAGAAACAGAGGGAGGACTAATATGGAGCAGAAGAACAAAAAAGACAGTGTAATAGGCAGCATCTGTAATGCGATTTCCCTGATTCATCAAGGAGATCCTGCGATAGTGTACTTTTCTTTTTACAAGAACATATCGGAAGCTATATTTAATGCAGTCTATAGTATTTATCTGATCAAATTTATTTATGAAAGCATTGAGAATCATATTGATTTTCGCAAGCTGTTTGTCATGGTCTGTATCTTTTGTATTGTCTATATCATTATCCATCTGACTTCTGCTTTTCATAGTTATTGCCAGAAAATTGCGGAGATGAAGGTATATCGTCATATTTTTGGTAAAATTATGGATCGGGCAAAGCGGATTACGATTGACCAGTATGAAAATCCGGATTTTTATGATAATTTTTCCAGAGCATTGGATGAGTCTCTAGAGCGGGGAATCTGGGGAATGATGTGGACAACCTGGGGAGTGGGAGCTGTTCTGGGTAGCATCACCGCCATGATTATTCTGGCTTCCGTGGATGTAATGCTGATTGTATTTGCCATTCCACCGATTATTGGCAGCCTGTATTTTGGAATCCGGGAGAGTACAGAGCAATTTGCGGCACGTCGGGAGGAAACAGTAGGTAAGCGAAAGATGGAATACGCCAAACGTGTCTTTTATGAGAAGAAATATGCAGGGGAATTGCGTTTGTATCCGATTTCCAAAGTATTATTCGGGATTCACCGGGACGGCTATATGGAGCGATATGAGAAAAACCAGTCCCACCAGCGGAAAATCGCTGTCTACCGTTTGATTGAGACTTTACTCTTTGCCGGGTTAGTTACTATGGGTTCCTATCTTTATATTACCTATCGTCTGAAGATTGGCGGCAGTACTGCCGTGGCAGCTTATATTGCTATGATTGCAGCGGTGGGATATGTAGTTAATTCCATTAATACAGCCATTGAATACTTTTCTCAGTCGGGCAAGTTATGTATGTATATGAACCACATCAAGGAGTTTATGGAATGTGAGATTGAGGAAGTGACGGAGGATACCATTATGCCGGGTTCCTCTATGGGAGAAATATTTTTTGATGGGGTTTCCTATCATTACTCCGGCAGCGATCAGATGATTATTCAGGATCTGACGATTAGAATCCATCAGGGCGAGCATATTGCTCTGGTAGGAGAAAATGGTGCAGGCAAGACCACATTAATGAAACTGTTAATGGGCTTGTATCCAGTATCGGAAGGAAAGATTCTGGTGGGTGGTAATGATATCAGGCGTTATAATATGGATGCCTACCGAGATCATTTTGGTACAGTATTTCAGGATTTTCAGATATTTTCCCTGCCATTGGGGGAGAATGTGTTGATGAAATCGCCAGAGACAGAGGAGGAGAGGAAACTGGTTATTGATTCCTTAGAAAAAGCGCAGTTTGGGGATGTTTTGGAAAAACTGCCCCAAGGAATTGACACTTATCTGACCAAGGAATTTGATGAAAATGGTTTTGTGTGTTCTGGTGGTCAGGCACAAAAGGTAGCCATCGCCCGGGTATTTGCCAAAAATCCAGATGTGGTTATTCTGGATGAACCGTCCAGTGCCTTGGATCCCATTGCAGAATATAACATGTATTGTAATATGATGGAGGCATCCCAGGGAAAGACAGTTTTCTTTATTTCCCACCGTATGTCCTCTGCCCGGATGGCGGATCGTATTCTGTTCTTGGAGAATGGCAAAATTGTGGAGGAAGGAACACACCAGGAATTATTGGAAAAGAATGGGCGTTACGCAGCCATGTTTCATTTGCAGGCACAGAATTACCAGGATGAGATGGGAGGTGATCTCTATGCAGAATAATGAAAAAAAGACACAGGAAAAGCTGCCGATTAGTCGAATCCTCAGCAATTATGCTTATCTTTTAAAGTATGCTTTTCGCAAGGATGCCGGGTTGATTTTTTTGATCTTTGCAGCTTTTGTATTGGGTGGTGTGGTATATGCCAGCATGGACACTATTTTTATGAGAG